>NZ_JBBNAM010000324.1:0-4768 GCF_037994425.1 Phyllobacterium sp. | reverse complement strand
AGGTCCACGTAGCTAAACAGCTCGCCAGTTCGATTATCGCTTCCGCGCACCCGCGCCTCCGAATCTCTTCGGAGCCAGTGAATCATGATCACAGCGTGTCGGCGAGCGACTTTTTCAACAGCCTGCTATGCGGCCAAGAACCAGGGACGCAATCGCATCGTTCATGCGATCAGCAGTGAAATAGCTCGCTACGACAATTTTCTTCGGACGTTCTAAAGCAGCCTGAGCAATAACATTGCAGCACCGCTCTTGAAATTGGCATACATCGGCGTATCTGCGGTGGGCGGCACGCAATGCCGTCGAAACTCCGCCATTGCTTCAAGGAGCCTGCCCATGGCACTCACCATGTATACGATTTCAGTTCCTGCCTATATCCGCGGTTTTGCCGTTCTCACTAGTCTGATCGATAAAGCCGAGGCATTTGCGGAGGAGAAGAAAATCAATCCTGCGGTCCTCGTCAACGCACGGCTGGCCCCGGACATGCTGCCCTTGGCTGGACAGATCCAGCGAGCGAGCGATACGGCCAAGGCGATGATCGGCCGGCTCACGACGCTTGAGATTCCAAAGTTTCCCGATGAAGAGACCAGCCTCGCGGAATTGCGTGAGCGGATCGCCAAGACCGTGGCGTTCCTGGAAAGCGTCGATGCCGCTGCGCTCAATGGTGCGGAGGCCAAGGAAGTGGTCCTCAGTGCCGGTCAGCTCAAGGTAACGTTAAATGGCGAGGAATATGTGCAGAGATTCGCCCTGCCGAACTTCTACTTCCATGTGACGACGGCCTACAACATCTTGCGCCACAACGGCATTCAGGTGGGGAAGCTCAATTATATAGGGCCGCTCGCCTGACGCTTGGCACTCGTGTCCGCATCAGGCCACAAGATGGTCGATCTGATCGGTGGTTAGCTCGCGCTTTCTGCCGATCTCATCCCACCGCCTCAGCATCTTCCGATATTTCTCGAGTTGGACGTCCGGCTGATTGTCGGCACTTCTCGATACTTCCTGCGGAAAATTGAGGATTTTGGTGAGAAAGTCGGCATAGGCGAATTGCTCGTGCGGCTGGGTTGGCCCGAAGCCGACAAACTTGCTCGTGTCGGGATTGGTCTTACCCGCTTTGACACTGGACGCACGGATCGCCCGGAACAGTCCGAGTATGTCGTTCATCTCTTGCGCCGCCGCGGCACTGACTGTTGCCTCGGTTATTCCAAGCTCCTGGTAAAGATCCTCGAAGCCACGTTCGACGACCTCCTGGTGCCGACCATAGAGGTTCGACTTGGCCGGATCGAGCTTCTTCAGGATCTCGTACTGGTTGAATAGAATCAAACGTTCCGCAAAGCTGAACACGATACGCCTCCATAATCCGCTTGCCGTCCATTCGTCGACAGCAATAAATTCACGGGAATGTCGGTTATTAGCGCACAGTCCTGTTAAAAAGCGTCTATTCCACTCTTTACAATTTTAGCGACCGCACTTTTCCAAAAGGCTACCGGTCGCCCTTGCCGCTCTTGTAGATATTGACGCCAAGCTCGCGAATCTTCTTGCGCAGCGTATTGCGGTTGAGGCCGAGCAATTCCGCCGCCTTGATCTGGTTTCCGTGCGTCGCCGTCAGACATGACAGGATCAGCGGGTATTCCATCTCCTCCAGCACGCGCTGGTAGAGTCCGGCCGGCGGAAGCTTGTCGCCATAGGACATGAAATAGCGTTGCATGTTCAGTTCGACCGCCTGGCCGATCGTAAGTTCCTCGTTCGCGATCATGCCTGTCGGCGATTCCGCAGGCCGAAGATCGGCTTTGAGCTCGGATTCGATGACGTCGGCGTTAATTTCCTCTTGCGGATAGAGGGCAGCGAGGCGGCGGACGAGGTTCTCGAGCTCGCGCACATTCCCAGCCCAGGGGTAACGCCGCATCAGATCGAGACCATCAGCGGTGATACGCTTTTCCGGCAGCCCATCCTTCGCCGCGAGCTTGAAGAAGTGGCGGACGAGATCGGGAATATCCTCGCCACGCTCGCGTAGTGGCGGCAACCGCAACGGCACGACGTTGAGGCGATAGTAAAGATCTTCGCGGAATAGTCCCTGGTTGATGAGCGTGCGCAAATCCTTGTTGGTTGCCGCGACGATCCGCACGTCTGTCTTGATCGGCGTGCGACCACCCACCGTCATGTATTCGCCCTGCTGCAAGACGCGCAGCAACCGTGTCTGGGCCTCCATCGGCATGTCGCCGATTTCATCCAGAAACAGCGTTCCGCCATCGGCCTGCTCGAAGCGCCCGCTCGATCGGTTCTGCGCACCGGTAAATGCTCCACGCTCGTGCCCGAAAAGTTCGGATTCGATGAGGTCGCGCGGAATCGCGGCCATGTTGATCGCCACGAACGGGCCCTTGCGGCGACGTCCATACTCATGCAGCGCTCGCGCGACGAGTTCTTTGCCGGTGCCCGACTCGCCGGAGATCATCACAGTCAGGTCGGTCTGCATCATGCGGGCGAGGACCCGATAGATATCCTGCATCGCCGGCGAACGACCAACAAGCGGCATCGTATCGGGCTGGTCTTCGCCATGCCACTTTTCCGGCTTCTTCTTTGGCTCTGCCAGCGCGCGGCCGACGATGCTGACAAGTTCCGTGAGATCAAAGGGCTTTGGAAGATACTCGTAGGCTCCCGCCTCCGACGCGCGGATCGCGGTCATGAACGTATTTTGCGCGCTCATGACGATCACCGGCAGATCCGGACGCGATTTCTTGATGCGCGGCAGAAGGTCGAATGCGTTTTCGTCCGGCATTACCACGTCAGTAATGACGAGTTCGCCGTCGCCTGCCGAAATCCAGCGCCACAGGGTCGCTGCGTTGGACGTGATGCGTACATCGTACCCCGCCCTTGAAAGGGCCTGATTAAGGACCGTCCTGATCGCCGCGTCGTCATCTGCAACGAGAATGCTGCCCAAACTCATGATCAGGATCCTGCTTTCTTGGAATATGGATTTTCGTCCGCATGGTCACCGTCGTGTGAGCCGCTTTCCCATGCGGGCATGAGAATTCGGAATGTCGTCTTGCGCGGTATCGAATCGCATTCGATGACGCCGCCGTGGTCCCCGACGATTTTGGCGACGAGCGCAAGCCCCAACCCGGAGCCGTTCGGCTTCGTGGTGACGAAGGGGTCGAAAAGATGCGGCATGATATCGCTTGAAACGCCAGGACCCGTGTCCTGCACGGTAAATTCCAGCGGCAGGGAAACACGGTTGCGCATGCCCGGAACTGAAAGGCGAATGCCGGGACGGAACGCGGTCGAGAGCGTGATCTCGCCCGGCTCATTCGGCCCGATCGACTCGGCGGCATTCTTGACGAGGTTGAGGAAGACCTGAACCAACTGGTCGCGATTGGCGAAGACGTAAGGTAGCGAAGGATCGTAGTCCTCGTGAAATTTGATATTGCTGGCGAAACCGTTCTTGGCAATCGCCTTCACGTGATCGAGCACAACGTGGATGTTCACCGCCTCCCGTTCGATCGGTCGCTCATCGGAAAACACCTCCATCCGGTCAACAAGTGAGACGATCCGGTCGGTTTCATCCGTTATGAGCCGTGTAAGGGCGCGATCGTCGTCGTTGAGCCCCGTTTCAAGGAGTTGTGCCGCTCCACGAATGCCAGAAAGGGGATTCTTGATCTCATGCGCCAGCATCGATGCAAGCCCGGTCACCGAACGCGCCGCACCGCGATGCGTCATCTGTCTATCGAGCTTTTCGGCCATCGAGCGTTCTTTGAACAAGATAACGATCGAACCGGGCGATTCATTTACCGGCGTTACGTAAAGATCGACGATACGGTCCTGACCGAGACGGGGTGAAGACACGTCGACACGGTATTCGTTGACCGGCGACGGGTTCTCGCGCACCTGCTTCACCAGTGCGAGGAGCGGGCTGCCGAACGGTAGCAGCATGTCCAGCGTATTGCGGCTGAGGATGCTGGCACTCGAGCGGAAGAACGCTTCCGCATCGGCATTGGCATAGGAAATGTACCCGGCCTCATCGAGCATGATCACCGGATGACGGATCGAATTGAGAACAATGCCTGCCAACCGGTCTTCGAGCACAGCCTTATCTGCTGAGGTCATTATGCTACCTTCTTCATGTCTTCGGAACCGCGCGAAAGCGTGGCGTGCAAGCGGTGCGCGACCTGACCAGGATTGTTTTCAGTCATGATCGAACCACGTTCGGCCGCAGTAACGTCGACTCCATGCCGATCGAGATACCAGCCGAGATGCTTGCGCGCATGGCGGATGCCAGTCTGCTCGCCATAATGGGCGAGCATGGCTTCGTAGTGGGCGACAGCGTAGTCGGCGATGATGTCGCT
Organism: Phyllobacterium sp.; assembly: GCF_037994425.1. Taxonomy (NCBI): domain Bacteria; kingdom Pseudomonadati; phylum Pseudomonadota; class Alphaproteobacteria; order Hyphomicrobiales; family Phyllobacteriaceae; genus Phyllobacterium; species Phyllobacterium sp. The sequence goes on along the minus strand of NZ_JBBNAM010000324.1, from coordinate 434 downwards.
CGCGGCGCCCGGACCCTGAACAATGCTGCCCGCCAGCCACGGTTGCCCGTAGGAGCCACGCCCCACCATCACGGCGTCCGCTCCCGATGCCGCGAGGATCGACAACGCATCGTCGCGACAGAGGACATCGCCATTTGCCACCAGCGGTATCGATACGGCTTCCTTGATCGCACGAATGGCATGCCAATCCGCCCTTCCCTCATAAAACTGGCATCGCGTGCGCCCGTGAACGGTGACCAATTGGACGCCCGCCTGTTCGGCGCGCGCGGCCAGTTCTGGCGCATTGATCGTCGTTTCGTCCCAGCCGAGCCGCATCTTCAGCGTAACAGGCACCTTAACGGCGCCGATCGTTGCGTCGATCAAAGTCAGGGCATGATCGAGATCGCGCATCAGCGCCGAGCCGGAAAGGCCGCCAGTTACCTTCTTGGCAGGGC
>NZ_JBBNAM010000323.1:0-3751 GCF_037994425.1 Phyllobacterium sp. | reverse complement strand
CCGCTCCTCTTTTGTCTGACGACACCCTTCGAATCAACTAAAGTGCTTGCATGATCCTGTCCCTGTTTCGGAATCCCCCGAAGAAGTCCGCCACTCTAAAGGCTGAACGCAGCTTCGACGTGGCAGGACGCGTGGTGCCGCTGCGCATTATGGAGAACCCGCGTGCCACACGGCTGACTCTACGGATCGATGCCGGCGGCAAGGGGCTGCGCATGACGGTGCCGCCCGGGATACCGGCGCGCGAGATCGACAAATTCCTCGCCCGCCATGAGGGCTGGATCGAGACCCGCATTGCCAAGATGCCGGATCAGCCGAAGGTGCGACCCGGCGTAAAGATTCCGGTGCGTGGGATTCCGCATCTCATCGTGCATGAACCCGCCAAGCGCGGTACGGTCCGACAGGAGGAGGGGCCAGATGGTCCGCTGCTCATAGTTTGCGGTGAGCGGCCGCACCTTTCTCGTCGCGTCGGCGATTTCCTGAAGCGTGAAGCCCGTCGCGATCTCGAAATGCTTGTGGCTCGTCATACCGCCACGGTGGGCCGGCGCGCCAAGGCTGTAAGGTTCAAGGACACCAAAAGCCGCTGGGGCTCGTGCACCTCCGACGGGACGCTTTCCTTTTCCTGGCGAATCATGATGGCGCCGCCTCCGATCATCAATTATCTCGTTGCCCATGAGGTTGCCCACCTCAAGGAGATGAACCATGGACCGAAGTTCTGGAAGCTATGCGGCGAGCTTTGCCCCGACACCGACCGCTGCAAGGCATGGCTGAAGCGCAACGGTAGCGCATTACAGGCTATCGATTTCAGCTAATGGCGACAGAACTCCCTCCGCCGGTGTTACGAGCCGCCAGGACGCTATGGGAGTACCATCTCATCTATGAGCCATTGTCCGAAGCGGATCTGATTATCGGTTTCGGCAGCTATGACCTTCGGGTAGCCGACCATTGCGCCGAACTGTTTCAAAAGGGTCTTGCTCCGCGGATATTGTTTACCGGCAAATCCGGAAATTGGACCGGCAATCTCTACGAGAGCAGCGAGGCCGAAGCCTTTGCAGCACGTGCAATGAAACTGGGCATACCCGAGGCTTCCATTCTCATCGAACCCCGCGCCACCAATATCGGCGAAAACATCCGCTTTTCGAGGGCCATGGCCGGGGATGACATTCAGCGTGTGGTCATGGTGACCAAACCACAGACACAGCGCCGTGTCCGCGCCACCGCAGCGTCACAGTGGCCCGAAATCGAAACACTCGTAACGGCACCGCCAACGCGTTTCGAAGACCAACCCACCGAAGCCTATCCACTCGAAAACCTGATCAACGAGTTGGTTGGCGACCTGCACCGTATGAGAATTTATCCGCCCAAAGGCTACCAGATAGCGCAATCCATCCCGGCATCTGTCGCGGATGCGTTCGATTTTCTTGTCCGGAAAGGGTATCACCACCATCTGTGACAGAGAGCTGATGCAAAATCCTCGACTTTGGCGCATTTTCATGCGAGTGGCGGGTTATGAGCCTTGATATCAAGATATGCGGATTGAAAACCGACGAAGCAGTTGCCGCTGCCCTCGACGGTGGAGCAACGCATATCGGATTCATTTTCTTCGGCAAGAGCCCACGCAATATCGACCCGGGCGAGGCAGGGCGCTTGCGCCGCGCTGCGCAAGGCAGGGCAAAGGCAGTTGCAGTCACCGTCGATGCCGACGATGCAACTCTCGATGCAATTACCGCCGCCATGACGCCCGACATGCTGCAGCTTCACGGTCATGAGAGCGTTGCGCGCGTTAGGGAAGTCAAGGACCGCTACGGGCTGCCGGTGATCAAGGTTTTCTCACTGCGTGAACGCGGCGATCTCGACCAGATCAAGCCTTATGTCGGCGTCGCCGATCGTCTGATGTTCGATGCAAAGGCACCAGCGGGTTCGGCCTTGCCGGGCGGCAACGGCGTCGCGTTCGATTGGCGGGTTTTGAGTGAACTCGATGGTTCGCTGGACTACATTCTTTCCGGCGGGCTCAATGCCGGCAATGTTGGTGACGCGTTGCGGCTAATGCCTGCCGGCATCGATGTTTCCTCCGGCGTCGAGTCCGCGCCGGGTGTAAAGGATGTCGGACTTATCAAGGAATTTTTCGGGGCCGTGCGTGCTGTCAAAAGTGCCGATGCGGCTTGAGTCGGGCGGTCGCTGGAACGACAGACCCAGGAACGGAGTGGTGCAGTGAACAAGGTGGTTGAGCCCAATTCATTCAAGACAGGCCCCGACGAAGAGGGCATGTTCGGCATTTTCGGCGGGCGCTTTGTCGCCGAAACGCTGATGCCGCTGATCCTTGAACTGCAGCAGGCCTATGACGATGCAAAAAAAGATCCGGCGTTCAAAGCCGAGCTTCAGGCGCTCTCTACGCACTATGCCGGACGGCCATCCAAGCTCTATTATGCCGAGGGCTTGACCCGGCATGTGCGCCAGCTTGCGAAGGATCAGGGCGGTACCGGCGGTGCCAAGATCTATTTCAAGCGCGAAGACCTGAACCATACCGGCAGCCACAAGATCAACAATTGCCTTGGTCAGATCCTGCTCGCCAAGCGCATGGGCAAGACCCGCATCATCGCCGAGACCGGCGCCGGGCAGCATGGTGTTGCATCGGCGACGGTTTCCGCGCGCTTCGGCCTGCCTTGCGTGGTTTACATGGGTGCGACCGACGTTGAGCGGCAGAAGCCGAACGTCTTTCGCATGAAGCTGCTCGGCGCCGAGGTCAAGCCGGTCTCCTCCGGCCATGGCACACTCAAGGACGCGATGAACGAGGCCTTGCGCGACTGGGTCACGAATGTCGAGGACACCTACTACCTGATCGGCACAGCCGCTGGTCCCCACCCCTATCCGGAACTCGTTCGCGATTTCCAGTCGGTCATCGGCATCGAGGCGCGCGCGCAAATCCTCGAACAAGAGGGACGTCTTCCTGATACGATCATCGCGGCGGTTGGCGGCGGCTCCAATGCAATTGGCTTGTTCCACCCCTTCCTTGACGACAAAAGCGTCGAGATCATCGGTATCGAAGCCGGCGGGCGCGGGCTCGACGGCATCGAGCATTGCGCCTCGATGAGCGCAGGCCGTCCCGGCGTACTCCATGGCAATCGCACCTATCTCCTGCAGGACAAGGACGGCCAGATCCTCGATGGACACTCGGTCTCGGCTGGCCTCGACTATCCAGGCGTAGGTCCCGAGCACTCATGGCTGCGCGACACCGGCCGGGTTTCCTATGTGCCGATCCTCGACAACGAAGCGCTCGAAGCGTTCCAGCTGACGACGCGCGTCGAGGGGATAATCCCAGCACTCGAATCTGCGCATGCCATCGCGCATGCCGTGAAGATCGCGCCTCAGATGGGCCAGGACAAGGTCATGATCGTCAACCTTTCCGGCCGGGGGGACAAAGACGTCCATACGGTCGGCAAACTGCTTGGAATGGATATCTGATCATGACGACGCGTATCGACAGTAAGTTCGCCGCACTGAAAGCCGAAGGTCGTCCGGCGCTTGTGACCTATTTCATGGGTGGCGACCCGGATTTCGAGACTTCGCTCAAGATCATGAAGGCGCTGCCGGCATCTGGTTCCGATATCATTGAGCTCGGCGTGCCTTTCTCCGATCCGATGGCTGATGGCCCGGCTATTCAGGCTGCTGGCCTGCGCGCGCTAAAGAAGGGCATGTCCCTGACCAGGACCCTGGAATTGGCGACCCAATTCCGCGCCGGCGACAACACCACACC
>NZ_JBBNAM010000322.1:0-1667 GCF_037994425.1 Phyllobacterium sp. | reverse complement strand
ATTGCCCCTTCGTTGCCGATGCGATCAATGTTGGGTGTTTCTCCGACCATCAAACCGCGGTGATAGATACCCGGCTGCATCCAGCCGATGTCATCGCCCATGATAAATAGAATATTGGGTTTGGTTTGCGCGTCCTGCGCCTGGGCCGGGCCAAGCGTACTGCCCCCCCAGAGAAGAGCCGTGGCAGTCAATGCGCCAAGGCCGTAACTAAAGAGTTTACCGTGCATTTGTCAGTTTCTCCGTTTTAACCTTCCAGCCGACTGCGATCGAGCGAGATGACTTACGAGAGCACTGGACACGACATGCTAATCGCGACCGACGAGTTCATCTTTAAGTGTCTGCTCAGCGAGAACTTCTTCGAGATTCGAGCCCGCGTGCCATATGGTGCGCAGGACCGCAGCATCGTACCCAAGAGCAGGCGGAGGCGATATTGTACTTTAGGGCAGAGGCGATTTATCGCCGAATAGAGCGTGTCGACCCGGGCTTTACAGTTCGTCGGCTAATCAGTTATGCATCCAGCGCGCATTGCCTGGGGATTTCCCGCGGACCATCTCCGCACTTCCACGGGTAGCGAACGCCGCGCAATCTGCTACTATGCGCGCGTTCTTGTGGGGACAAGAAACGCTCATGGTACGCAATTGGAAGGTTCGACCCCGCTTTCTCGGGGCTCTGATCGCGTTTTTTTGCTCGGTTCTCCAGATATTGGCCGCTGGATCGGCCGTCTCAATGGAGATCGTGGGCCGGGAACCCCGTGTCCTTATTTTGTACCCGTATGACGAACGGATAGCCGCAACAACCGAAGCCGGAGAAGCCGTGCGAAACCGGCTGCGAGAAAGGACAGCGGGCAAGATTGATATTTTCTCGGAGTTTCTCGACCTCGCAAGATTTCCGGAGAAGACCCATGTCGAGAAAATGGCGCAGTTCCTCACCGACAAGTATCGCGACCGTAGCCCGGATGTGGTGGTTGCCCTCAGTGACGTATCGGCAAACTTCATTGTCAACTACCGCAATTCCGTCGCTCCCGGTGCGCGGATTGTCACAACCGGCCTCAGCAGAACCACTGCCGAGAACATGCGCTTGCCGAGTGACGTGATCGGAGTCTTCAATAGGGATGACATAGGAAAGACGCTCGACATGGCCCGCAGCCTCCAGCCGCAGGCGCGACATCTTTTTGTTATCGGGGGATCGGCGGATTTGGACCGCGCCTGGCTGGCAACGGCCCGTGCCGACCTTGCAGGTTTGGCCAAGAACTATGAAACCACTTACGTTGAGAACTTATCCATCGACGAGTTCGTCGAGCGCGCCGCTCACTTCCCCCCGGACAGCATCGTTCTGGCGCTGACCATTTTTAAAGATCGCGCCGGGCGTAATTTCGTTCCACGCGAAGCACTCAAACAGATAACGGCAACTGCCAGCGCACCGTTCTACGGCCCTTATGACACTTACATCGACTACGGCATCGTCGGCGGCAATATGGTCACTTTCGAGTCACTGGGTCTGGCCGTCGCCGACCTCGCCATCGATGCGATAGCCGGGAAGCCGATTGCCAATGTCGACGCTCGCCCGACCAATATTGCCGATGCGAGGCAACTGAAGCGCTGGGGATTGTCAGAAAACCAGCTTCCGCCAGGAACCGTTCAATGGTTCAGGAAAAAAACGCTCTGGGA
>NZ_JBBNAM010000321.1:0-3376 GCF_037994425.1 Phyllobacterium sp. | reverse complement strand
CGGCATCACAGCGGCGGCGAACGAACGCGCAACCGGAACCTCCATCGCAGCAGCAAACTTCATCCCAAAAGCCCGGCCACGCCGGGCTTTCTTGCGTTCAAGCGGCTAATTTACTCAGCCAGGCAACGCACTTCTCCACGATAACATCGATCGTTTCGGACACATCCTGGCGCAGCACCAGCGGTTCACCAACCGGGCTCTCAAGCGTGGCGAGCTGACTGTCCAGCATTGAAACCGGCATGAAGTGGCCGGTGCGCTTGGCCATATGCTCCCGTAGGACAGCCTCGCTGCCATCAAGGAACACGAAGGCAAGCGGTGCGCCCGCTTGCTCCCGAAGGCGATCCCGATAGACTTTCTTCAAGGCCGAGCAGGAAACGACGATACCCGCTTCAGCCTTGGCGAGCGTCGCCCCGATTTGGTCAAGCCACGGCCAGCGGTCATCGTCGTTCAGTGGAGTGCCTGCCGCCATCTTGGTTACATTGCGCGCCGGGTGCAGGCTATCGCCTTCGAGGAAAGGCACGCCCATAGCCGCGGCGATGCCGGCGCCAACGGAGGATTTCCCGGAGCCACTTACGCCCATGACAACGACCCGAATCATAGCGAAGCCGTGATTCCGCCGTCGACATGAAGTACCTGGCCATTGACGAACGAAGACGCGTCCCCGGCAAGAAAGACTGCTGCTCCCACCAATTCCTCGACATTGCCCCACCTACCCGCAGGCGTGCGCTTTTCGAGCCAGGCGGAAAACTCCGTATTGTCGATCAAAGCCTGGTTGAGCGGCGTCTTGAAATAGCCGGGCGCAATTGCATTGATCTGCAGGCCGTACTTTGCCCAATCGGTGCACATGCCACGAGTCAGGTTGCGGACCGCGCCCTTGGTTGCCGTATAGGGCGCGATCGAGGGACGCGCGAGTTCGCTCTGGACAGAGCCAATGTTGATGATCTTGCCGCGACCCCGCTTGATCATGTGCTGCGCGACGGACTGGCCTGCATAAAATACGCTGGAGATATTGGTCTGCAGCAGTTGCTGCCACTTGTCCTCGGGAAAATCCTCGAGCGGCGCGCGGAACTGCATGCCGGCATTGTTGACGAGAATATCGATCGGTCCAACATCATTCTCGATGAGTTCAACCCCAGCCCGTACGGCGGCAAGATCGGTCACATCGAAGGTCGACGCATGGGCAGTCAGTCCCATGGTCGTCAGTTCATCCACGGCAGCATCGACTTTTGCCTTGTCCCGCCCGTTGATGACAACCGCCGCGCCGTGATCGGCAAGTCCCTTGGCCAGCGCGAAGCCGATACCTTGGCTCGAGCCGGTGACAAGGGCGAGCCGGCCCTCCAGATTGAACAGCGGGTAGGCCATGTATTTCGTTCCTCCATCCAGACGTGAACCGACCTGTAAGCGCAGACAGGCATGCCTATATTAAGCATTCGAATCGGCGGCGATATTTGCACGAACAGGCAGCGCGGCGAAACCGAATCGGCGCAAATCGAAAGACGCGGGGCAATTTCAGGTTGAACACAATTGCCCCTATGCTATTGGTTCGGCCAAACAGAGAGAGATATATCATGACCTTGCACCAGAACCTCATCAACGGCGAATGGTTCGGCGGTGATGCCGTTGCCAACGTCAATCCGTCGAATACCAATGACGTGGTCGGCGAATATGCGCGCGCCACTGCCGAAGATACGCTCAAGGCGATAGCCGCAGCGAAGGCGGCTTTCCCGGGATGGTCAAGGTCGGGTATTCTCGAACGCCATGCGATCCTGCGCAAGACCGCCGACGAAATTACCGCCCGCAAGGACGAACTCGGCCGGCTCTTGTCGCGTGAAGAGGGCAAGACTCTCGCGGAAGGAATCGGCGAGACACTGCGCGCCGCGCAAATTTTCGATTTCTTTGCCGGCGAAGTGCTGCGGCTCGCGGGTGAAGTGCTGCCGAGCGCTCGCCCGAACATCGGCGTCGAGATTACCCGCGAGCCGGTTGGCGTCGTCGGTATCATCACACCCTGGAATTTTCCGATCGCCATCCCGGCCTGGAAGATCGCGCCGGCCCTTGCCTACGGCAATACGGTGGTGTTCAAGCCGGCCGATCTCGTGCCCGGCTGCTCCTGGGCTATTGTGGATATTCTCCATCGCTCCGGCCTGCCCAAGGGCGTTCTCAATCTCGTCATGGGCAAAGGGTCGGTCGTCGGCCAGACCATTCTCGATAGCGCGGACGTTCAGGCGATCACCTTCACCGGATCCGTCGGGACGGGCAAGCGTGTTGCAGCCGCCTCGATCGAGCATATGCGCAAGTTCCAGCTGGAAATGGGCGGCAAGAATCCCTTCGTCGTGCTCGACGACGCAGATCTGAACGTGGCGGTCGATGCTGCGGTCAACAGCGCCTTCTTCTCGACCGGCCAGCGCTGCACAGCGTCGTCGCGTATCATCGTCACGGAAGGGATTCACGACAAATTCGTTGCCGCCGCCACCGAACGCATGAGGGGCCTTGTTGTCGATGACGCTTTGAAGGCGGGGACTCAAATTGGCCCGGTCGTCGACCAGAGCCAACTCGACCAGGACATGAATTATATCGAAATCGGCAGGAGCGAAGGCGCCAAGCTTGCGTTCGGCGGCGAACGGCTGAATCGCGAGGCGCCCGGTTTCTACCTGCAGCCGGCGCTGTTCACCGAGGCAACCAATCAAATGCGCATCTCGCGCGAGGAGATCTTTGGCCCCGTCGCCAGCGTAATCCGCGTTAAGGACTACGAAGAAGCGCTGCACACGGCCAATGACACTCCCTTCGGCCTGTCGTCCGGCATTGCGACGACCAGCCTGAAGCACGCAACGCATTTCAAGCGCAATGCCGAAGCCGGTATGGTGATGGTCAACCTGCCGACCGCAGGGGTGGATTTCCATGTTCCTTTCGGCGGCCGCAAGGGTTCGAGCTACGGTCCACGCGAGCAGGGCAAATATGCGGCCGAGTTCTATACGACGGTCAAGACTGCCTATACGCTGGCTTAGTTTCGCTTACATCTCGTGAGCGCTTCGATTTCCGCAGGCGCTGCCATGGCAGCGCCTGTTTTCATTGGGCTTTTCCGATTAAATCCGGCCGCTTATCCACAAGGCTTGTGGCGGTGTTGAAAAAGTTTGGAGAAATTGCAAAATCGGTGTTGACAGTTTTGTTGGGTGGGGTCTATATACCGGCACAACGAGGGCGGGGCGCCGCTGGCGGTTGCTGAATGCGCCCTGAGGTTTGCTTAGGTTTGACTGCTTTGAGCGGTTGGGTTTAGGCGAGCGGTCTTTGCGAGATTTTAAGGATTGTTGCGGAAGTGACATTCTTTCGGGCCTGACCGGAAGGTTGGGTTTGTTTGGCCGGATTGGCCGGACATTTTAGT
>NZ_JBBNAM010000320.1:0-3285 GCF_037994425.1 Phyllobacterium sp. | reverse complement strand
CCTGGGAGGACCTCACACCCATTACCGGGATTACCAAGAAAGTACTGGAAGACTCCGGCTACACAGTGAAAGTCGTGCCGTTCTCCGAGTGGGGCATTGCCTACGCTGCGCTGACAAAGGGCGACATTCAGATCCTCGCCTCACAGACCGACTACGTCGCTCAGGATTATTGGGACAAGAATAAGAAGCGTCTCGAGAAAATCTCTCCGGTCTCCCACGGTCTGTTTCAGGGCGTTGCAGTCCCGAAATATGTGACGATCGACTCCATGGACCAGCTGAATGAGAATGCCGACAAGTTTGGCGGCAAGATCGTAGGCATTGAACCCGGCTCCGGTCTGATGCGCGACACAAGCAAATCCGTGAAAGACTATGACCTCAAGCTCCAGCTTGTGGAAGGCAGCACCGCCGCCATGACAGCGGCGCTGAAGTCGGCGGTCGACCGCAAGGAATGGATTGCCGTCACTATCTGGGAACCATCCTGGATGATGCAGAAATACGACGTGAAATTCTTGAAGGACCCCAAGGGCGTATTTCCTCCACCCCAGAGCTATTACTGGATCGGGAAAAAGGGCTTCTCGGAGGAAAATCCGCATGCTCGTGAGGTTCTTGCCAGTGTGTACGTCCCGCTCGCCGACATAACCGCGATCAACAGCGCCGTTAACGAAGGCAAGACAATGGATGAGGCTGTGAAGGATTGGATCGACAACCATGCCGACCTTCTGAAGCGCTGGGAGAATATCAAGAGCTAGTAATACCGAAGCTCGGGCCGCCATAGCCTGGCGGCCCGCAATCGACCACAGTCAGATCAGCTGAGAGCCGGCTTGCGGGGAACGCGATGAACAAGAACATTGATGTCAATGAAGTGCTGGTGGACTGCCAGTCTGTCTGGAAGATCTTCGGTCCTCGCTCGTCGGCGGCCGCAAAGGCAATTTCCGAGCGGGGGCTGTCCAAGTCAGACGTCCTGCACGAGTTCAACTGCGTGGTCGGGGTTTCAGGCGCAAACCTTGAGGTCCGCCGCGGTGAGATTTTCTGCATCATGGGGCTTTCGGGAAGCGGAAAATCGACCTTGATCCGCCTCTTGAATAGGCTGATCGAGCCAAGTTTCGGCAAGATCACAGTGAAGGGCAAAGACATTGCGTCCTTAAATGCCGCCGAACTTCGCGCCATGCGGGCGCGCAACATCGGTATGGTGTTCCAAAGCGTCGCGCTTCTGCCGCACCGGACAGTGCTCGAGAACGCCGCCTTCGGTCTGGAAGTCCAAGGCATAGCCAAGGAGGAGCGGAACAAGATTGCGCGTGCCGCGCTGGAAAAGGTCGGTCTTGCCGACTGGACAGCGCGTTATCCCGAAGAGCTTTCCGGCGGCATGCAGCAACGCGTCGGTCTCGCACGGGCGTTGGCGGCCGACCCTGAAATCATCCTCATGGATGAACCATTCAGCGCGCTCGATCCGCTTATTCGCCGACAGCTTCAGGATGAATTCCGGCAACTGACGAAGTCGCTTGGAAAGTCGGCTGTGTTCATCACGCATGACCTTGAAGAGGCGATCCGCATCGGCGATCGGATCGCGATCATGAAGGACGGCGTGATCGTTCAGGTCGGGACCGCCGAGGAAATCGTCACCAAGCCCGCGGACGATTACGTCGCCGACTTCGTGGCCGGCATATCAAAGATTCATCTGATCCGGGCGCATTCAGTCATGCAGCCGGTCGCCGCATTCAAACGTTCGCACCCGGACGCTGATCTTGAGTCGCTGCTGCGTACGTCGCCCGAAGCTGACATCGCAGAGCTCATCGACCTTACGATGCAGTCCAACCGGGACGCGGTTGCCGTCGTTGAGAACGGCGCGATCGTCGGTGTGGTGACGACGCGTGGCCTGCTTCGCGGTGTCGCCGGAACTCCTGCCAGCGCGACAGACGTCGCCGAGTGACAAGGGAGATGGGACATGGACACGTCAGTTATCACGGACACTTTTGATGAATGGACGGATACGGCGCTCGCCTGGATCAGCGACAACGGCGAGAGCTTGTTCGACTTCATCCGGGCAGTGCTTGAAGGAACCTATGACGGTATCCTCTGGCTGCTTCAGCTCGCGCCGTTCTATGTGATTGCGATCATCGCCGCAGCGCTTGGGGTGCGCCTGGTCAATATTTGGTTCGGTGCGTTGGCAGGCTTTGCCCTTGTTTTATGTGCGTTCATGGGACTATGGGCGGAAACCACTAGCACACTTGCCTTGGTGATCACCGCCACGGTGCTTGCCTTGCTCGTGGGGATTCCGATCGGTGTCGTTGCAGGTTTCTGGAAGACACTTGACGGTATTCTCGAGCCTATCCTCGATCTCGTCCAGACGCTTCCGCCTTACATCTACCTCCTTCCGGCTATCGCACTTCTTGGCTACGGGCCCGCAACGGCACTCATCGCGACCGTCATTGTCGCGATGCCGCCCGCGATCCGGTTGACGTCACTCGGCATCCGCATGACACCGCGTGAGTTCATCGAACTGGGGCAGGCAACCGGTCTGACGCCATGGCAGATGTTCACCAAAATTCGGCTTCCCTTCGCAATTCCGAGCGTAATGGCGGGCATCAACCAAAGCCTCATGATGGCGTTCGGCATGGTCGTCATTGCAGGCATCGTTGGCTCGGGTGGTCTTGGTGAGACGATCTACGGCTCGATCAGAACCCTCGACATCGCCACTTCGATCAACGCCGCCATTGCCATTGTCATACTCACAATGGTCCTCGACCGGCTCACGCAAAGCGCAGTCGACCGTGCGAAGGAGACAGACCGATGAACCCCGAGCCATTCCAGCTATCACCCGGTAAGTACCTGGCTCCAACCGTCGATTGGCTCAACACCAATTTCCACCCATTCTTCGATGGCCTGGCCAGGCTGATCGAAGCCGTGTTGGGCGGCATTGAAACAGCCTTGTTATTTCTGCCCCCTTATGCGGTTATTGCTATCGCCGTTGCTCTCGCCGCAGCCTTCATCGGCGTTCGTGTCGCCCTGATCGCGTTATTCTCCTTGTCCTTTTGCTGGCTGGTCGGCTTTTGGACAGCATCGATGCAGACGCTGGCCCTTGTGACCGTGGCGGTGACCATATCGGTGCTCATCGCGTTTCCTTTCGGAGTTCTTGCATCGCGTCACAGGAAGTTCGAAGCCGCAGTACGCCCGGTGCTCGACATCATGCAGACCGTTCCACCCTGGGTCTACCTGATCCCGGCAGTGATGGTATTCAGCCTGGGCCGCGTCCCCGCCATCATAGCGACCATCGTCTATGGTGTGCCG
>NZ_JBBNAM010000319.1:0-16909 GCF_037994425.1 Phyllobacterium sp. | reverse complement strand
CCGACGTTCGGCGACGGCATTGGCGTAACGGAAGGCTCATCCAAGAAGGAAGCGGCATATCTTTATTGCCAATGGGCGATTTCGAAGGAGATGGGGACGCGCCTCTTGCAGACCGGCTCCGGCGTGCCGTTCCGCAACTCCATCCTCAATGACCCTGAAGTGCGCAAGGGCGTTACCATGCCTCAGGATTGGGTTACTGCGCTTTCCGAATCAGCCAAGGTCAGCAAGCTTTGCCTGCCGGTCATCATTCCCGTCACGGAATTCCGCGACGTAATGGGTGTCGGACTGACCAACCTGCTCGGCGGTGCCGATCCCGCGACGGAAATGAAGCGCGCCACCGAGGAATTCCGTCCGGTCCTCGCCCGCAGTGAAGGCTAGGGCAACGGCATCATGACAACGGCTGCCCCGACAATGACGCGTGTTGCGCAAGACGCCAAAGCAAAGCAAGTCAAGAGCCGGCTCAAGCCGAGCTATTGGCCCTTCGTCGTACCGGCGCTGGTCATCGTCGGAGCGGTCATCATTTTCCCCTGGGCGTTCACTCTGTGGATGAGCGCCAACGAATGGCATCTTGGCGGCGACCAGCGCTTTGTCGGCCTGGCTAATTTCACCCGGATCGCCGGCGACACGCGATTCTGGGAGTCCATGGCCCATACGCTGGTCTATACGGTGTTGTCGGTGGTGGCGCCCCTTCTTCTCGGCACAATTGCTGCGCTGGTGTTTGACAGCAAGCTGCCGATGCGCGGCCTCCTGCGCGGCATATTCGTCATGCCTATGATGGCGACGCCGGTTGCGATCGCCCTTGTCTGGACCATGATGTTCCATCCGCAGCTCGGCGTTCTCAACTACCTTCTGTCGCTTGTCGGCATTGGCCCCCAGGAATGGATTTTCAACCAGAATACGGTTATTCCCTCGCTCGTGCTGGTCGAAACCTGGCAGTGGACGCCGCTTGTTATGTTGATCGTTCTCGGCGGGCTCGCAGCCATGCCGCGCGATCCTTTCGAGAGTGCCGAGATTGACGGCGCAAATGGCTGGCAGAAGTTCCGCTTTATCACGCTGCCGATGATCCTGCCCTTCATGATGGTTGCCGTGATCATCCGCTCGATCGATGCCCTGAAAAGCTTCGACATCATCTTTGCCATGACGCAGGGTGGGCCAGGCACGGCGTCGGAAACGATCAACATCTATCTCTATAACGTTGCCTTTGCCTATTACGACATCGGCTATGGCTCGGCGCTCGCCGTCGTCTTCTTCATCGTCATCATCACTATGTCCCTGGCGCTGCTTCATCTGCGCCAGCGGACAAAGTGGAACAGCTGAGGAGACTGCCCATGGCACGTCGTCGTTTGCTGAAGTCGCTGGGAACCGCCTTCATTGTGTTTGTCATCGTCTCTCCGGCCATTTTCTTTTTCCTGTGGATGCTGTCCCTTTCGCTCAAATACGAGATCGACAATGGCGCCTATCCGCCGATCTTCATTCCGGAGAATTTTGCCTGGTCGAACTATACGGAAATCTTCGCTACCAATGATTTCCTGCACTATTTCTGGAACAGCCTCCTGGTGACGGGTACGGCGACGCTTCTCGCGCTGCTCGTCGGCGTGCCCGCGGGCTACGGCATCGCCCGCCTGCGTGCGAACAAGGCCGCCATCGTCGTCATGATCGCGCGCATGACGCCCGGGCTCTCTTACCTCATTCCCCTTTTCCTTCTGTTCCAGACGCTCGGGCTCCTGGGAACACTTTGGCCTCAGATCATCATACACCTCGTGGTGACCGTCCCTATCGTCATCTGGATCATGATCGGCTATTTCGAGACGACGCCGATGGAGCTCGAAGAGGCGGCAATGATTGATGGCGCGACCTCCTGGCAGGTGTTCCGCATGGTGGCGCTGCCGATCGCCAAGCCCGGCATTGTCGTGTCGCTCATCCTTGCCGTCATCTTTTCGTGGAACAACTTTGTCTTCGGCATCGTGCTTGCAAGTCGAGAGACACGCACGCTGCCTGTCGCCGTTTACAACATGCTTTCATTCGAACAGGTGAGCTGGGGACCTCTCGCGGCCGCCGCCTTCGTCGTGACCCTTCCGGTCCTTTTGCTTACCGTTTTTGCGCAACGTCAGATCATTGCCGGCCTAACAGCCGGCGCCGTCAAGGGCGGCTGAAAACTCAAGGAGGGTCGCATGGCCTCTGTCTCCATCAGGGACGTCACCAAGACTTACGGCAATGTCAATGTCATGCACGGCGTTTCGGTCGACATCGACGACGGCGAGTTCGTGATTCTCGTCGGGCCGTCCGGCTGCGGGAAGTCGACGCTCCTGCGCATGATCGCCGGCCTTGAGGAGATCACGGGCGGTGAGATCGCGATCGGCGACCGCGTGGTCAACGATCTGCCTGCCAAGGAACGCGATATTGCCATGGTCTTCCAGAACTATGCGCTTTATCCGCACATGACGGTCGCCGACAATATGGGCTTTGCCCTCATGCTGAAGAATGCGCCGAGGCAGGAGAAGGTGAGCCGGGTTGGACGCGCGGCCGAAATCCTCGGTCTCGAAAAGCTGCTTGACCGCTTCCCGCGCCAGCTTTCGGGCGGCCAGCGCCAGCGCGTCGCGATGGGCCGGGCGATCGTGCGCGATCCGCAAGTCTTCCTTTTCGATGAGCCCCTGTCCAACCTCGACGCCAAGTTGCGCGTCCAGATGCGCAGCGAGATAAAGGGCCTGCATCAGCGTCTCGGAACGACCATCGTCTACGTGACCCACGATCAGATCGAGGCCATGACGATGGCCGACAAGATCGTCGTCATGAAAGACGGGCTCGTTGAACAGATCGGCACACCACTCGAACTCTACGATCATCCGGCCAATCTGTTCGTCGCCGGCTTCATTGGTTCGCCAGCCATGAACTTCATCAACGGCAGGATCGATGGCGGCGCCTTCGTAACGAGCGACGGCATCCGCTTGCCGTTGCCGAACGGCGCAAAGGCGCCATCGTCCGGCGAGGCGACCTTTGGCATTCGCCCCGAACACATCAAGATTGCGGCCGAGGGCGTAAAGGTAAGTGTGGACGTCGTTGAGCCGACGGGGTCGGAGATCATGGTGGTCGGCAGACTCGGCGAACAGGAGATCAACTGTCTGTTTCGCGAGCGCCTCCTAATCCGGCCGGGCGACACGATCACCGTGTCAATCGATCCGGCCCATGTACATCTGTTCGACATGGTCAGCGGGATCCGGCTCGACGGCAGGTCGGTGGCGCATTGAAGCTTGACTAGACACCGTAGCGCTCGACCCGGATCGAGCCGGCAAGGATGCCAGCTGCAGTCAGCGCGTCGGTAGCGGCGGTCACGAATGCATTGGAGCCGCAGACGAACGTTTGTTTCGGCGGGGCTGGAAGGCGGGTGAGGGTTTGCGTGACAATTGATGCGTCGATGCGGCGGGTGTAGTGGCCTTCGCGCTGGACCATCTCGCGTGTAAGGGCAAGCGCAAGGCTGAAGCCGCTCGCTTTTGCCGCCAGATCGAGGAGTTCTTCGCGAAAGATGATTTCGTCAAAGGTTCGCGCCGAATAGAGAAGGAGGAAAGGTGTCGTCGACGCCCGCGCCTGCCGATGGCGCACCATGGAGACCAGCGGCACGACGCCGGAGCCGCCTCCAACGAGGAAAATCGGCCCGCCATCGGCCACTGTCCAGATGAAGTGACCGCCGATCGGCCCGCGCAATTCGATCTCGTCGCCAATCTGCGCTATGTCATGGAAGAACGCGGAGACTTCGCCGTCATCCAGCCGTTCGACGGCAAGTTCGATCGACGCACCGCTTTCAGGCGCTGACGCAATCGAATAGCTGCGCTGCGCCTGGTAGCCGTCCGGCGCAGTCAGCCTTACGTCAACGTGCTGACCGGCCTCGTAGACAAAGGGCTTTGAGGGCGCGAAGAAAAAGCTGCTCACACGGGCCGACTGTCGCGAAATCCCGGTTATGGTCGCCCTTTGCCATTCAACGCGTAATCCCGCCGACCGGTCCTGCACGTTTCGATCCTAGTCGCCGCTATAGCGCTGCTCACGCCAGGGGTCACCATAGATGTGATAGCCGCGCAGCTCCCAGAACCCCGGTTCGTCGCGCGTCGTAAACTGCAGGCCGTTGATCCATTTTGCCGATTTCCAGAAGTAAAGGTGCGGCACGAGAAGCCGAGCTGGCCCGCCATGATCCGCCGTCAGCGGCTTGCCATCATAGGACGTTGCGATCATCGCCTTGCCGCCCGTCAGGTCCTTCACCGGCACGTTGGTCGTATAGCCATCATAGCCATGTGCAAGGAGAAATTCCGTAGGGGGTTCAAGATTGGCTTCTGCGAGGATGTCGTCGACAAGCACGCCCTGCCAATGGGTGTCGAGCTTGGACCAGGCGGTGACGCAATGGATATCGCGTGTCAGCCTGGTTTGCGGCAAGGCGTTGAACTCGGCCCAGTTAAAGCTGACGATCGGCCTCGGTCCGACCTTCAGCGTGAACGACCAGTCTTCCACGCGTACGCGTGGCGTTGGACCGGCCGACAGGACGGGAAAATCATCGGTCAGCGATTGCCCCGGCGGGATGCGATGCTTGATTTCCGGCGCTTGTCCCCGCCCGCTGAAGCCACGTGTCGTCATGGTGCGCGTCTCCTTGCCGCCATAAGAACACAGCTTCGCGCTGCGGCCAAGCCCGCCGACGGGACCTCGCCATCAAGGGTGTCTGATCGTTCGACCCTCGTGATTGGGGCCAAACCGGCGTCGCGGGCAGACGAAACCGGGCAGTTGGCGGCGGAAATCTGTCATATATTGCCCTGACAGGGATAGGAAAACCAGCTGGCGACGCGCTGATTCGGACATACACCAAGCTTGTCGATTGTTATTGATATTATTATATTATAAATAGAGACAAAAGGTTGGGAGGACAGCCGGGAGGCAGAGCCGCTTACACGTTAAGCAGCGGCAAATGTTGGCTGATTTGCCCACCAAGCACATAGCAGGCAAAAAGTTGGCAGACAACGAGCTCCTCAACTATGACTTCCGCACGGCGGGTCAATCGCGCACCCATCATGGCCACGTCATGCGTGATCTCGGCCTGAAGATCATCAGCGGCGCCTACCCGGAAAACACGATCCTGCCTGGCGATGCCGAGCTCCTTGAGCGCTTTGGTGTTTCGCGAACGGTTCTGCGCGAGGCGCTGAAGACGCTCGCTGCCAAAGGGCTCATCCAGCCGAAAGCCAAGATCGGAACGCGCGTGCGCGAACGCTCGCACTGGAACCTGTTCGATCCCGATATCCTGGTCTGGCACTTTGAGGCGGGGGCAAGCGCCCATTTCCTTTCAAGCATCGTCGAGATGCGGCTCGCGCTCGAGCCGGAAGCGGCAGGTCTTGCAGCGCTGCGTCGCACGGACGAACAGCTTGAGGCGCTTTATCATTGGGTCGGCAAGATGGGCAGTGCGCGCGAATCTGCGGCAGATTTCGTCTATAGTGACCTGCAATTTCACATCGCCATAGCCGAAGCATCCGGAAACCCGTTCATGCGCTCGATCAGTGCGCTGATCGAAGTGGCGCTGGTGACGACCTTCACCATCAGTTCGCCGATCCCCAATTCCGAAAGCCACGTGCGTTCCGTGGCAAGGCATGCTGCGATCGCCGATGCCATCAAGGCCGGCGATGCGGAGGCAGCCAAAGAGGCAATGCGTGTGGTGATTCGCGAGGGCGCCGAGCGCGTGCTCGCGGCCGGGCAGAAAACCGCCGGTTAGCTGCAACCGGCGGTCCTTGCGCGTGGCCGAAATTCTAGAGCGCTCTCACTTTCACCTTGGACGGCTTTTCAACCTTGAGCGGATTGCGCAGTGGCAGACCGAAGGCCGGTGCCTCGATCTCGAAGACGTCGCCATTTTCCGCCTTCACGCCGTCAGCAAAGGAAAGCGTTGCGGTGCCGAACATATGCACGTGAATATCGCCGGGCTGGCGAAACACGCTGTATTTGAAGTGATGGTGTTCAAGGTTGTCGATCGTATGGGACATGTTGTCCTCGCCCGACAGGAAGGGCTTTTCCCAAACGGTCTTGTTCTTGCGCAGGATGCGCGAGGTACCGCGGATGTCCGCTGGAAGATCGCCAACGATCAGTTCCGGACCAACGGAACAGGGTCGCAGCTTCGAGTGGGCGAGATAGAGATAGTTGACCCGTTCCATGACGTGGTCGGAAAATTCGTTGGCCAGCGCAAATCCGATGCGAAAGGGCGATCCGTCCGGGCCGATAACATAGATGCCTGCGATTTCCGGTTCTTCGCCGGCATCGTTGGCGAAAGCAGGCGAAAGCAGCGGCTCGCCTGGCGCCGTGAGCATCGATCCGTTGCCCTTGTAGAACCATTCTGGCTGTACGCCCGTCTGTCCCTTTTTAGGTTTGCCATTCTCGAGGCCCATGCGGAACATTTTCATTGAATCCGTGAGCGTTTCCTCCTTCGCATCGCCGATCTTGCGATGCATCGCGTCGCGGGTTGCGGCAGAGCCAAGGTGGGTAAGACCGGTACCCGTCAGATGGATATGAGCGAAATCGTGCGTGTCGATCGGAGCAAGCAGGCGTCCTTCCTTATAGGCTGCGTCAATGTCGACTTTCTTGCCAAGGCCACGAGCCTCGACGATATCGGCGATGTCTGTCTTGGCGTTGATCGCAGCATGGGCGAGTTCAAGCACCGAGCGCGTGCGCTTTACCACGCGGAACACGTCGGCAACGCGCGCCGCGACCTGCCGCTTTCCATTGGCATTGATCAATTGAACCAGATTCAAGGCTTTCCTCCCGCATGTTTGGGTATATGAATAACAGGTCCCACACGATAAGCGCCCGATCCTGCCTTCCTAAAAAATAATATAATAGTATTATATTGATGTAAACGGGCGTTACGCGATGGCATCGTCGGCGGCGCTCGACCGTGGATCGTGACATTTTTTCGATCCGGCGAAAGCCTATTTCAAAAGTAATACTTTTGAGATAAGTGTTGGACGACCCCGCTCTGGGAGGAACTGGTTCGGTGCAAAAAATCCAAAGGCTGAGGCCGGGACATTTGCATTGGACATGATGGAAACTGGGAGGAACAGACGTGAAAATGCTTAAACTGTTTGCTGCGGGCCTGATCGCACTTGGGGTCATGGGCGCGCAAAGCTTCGCTGAAGACAAGGGCACGGTCGGGATCGCGATGCCGACGAAATCCTCGGCACGCTGGATCGCCGATGGCGACAATATGGTCAAGACGCTCAAGGAGCGTGGCTACAACACTGACCTGCAATATGCGGAAGATGATATCCCCAACCAGCTCGCGCAGATCGAGAACATGGTCACCAAGGGCGTCAAGGTGTTGGTCATCGCAGCGATCGACGGTACGACGCTGTCGAATGTCCTCCAGCAGGCACACGATGCCGGTATCAAGGTCATCGCCTATGACCGCCTGATCCGTGACAGCCCCAATGTCGATTACTACACCACGTTCGACAACTTCCAGGTTGGCGTCCTCCAGGCGAGCTCGCTGGTCAAGGCGCTTGGACTGCCCGATGCCAAGGGTCCGTTCAACATCGAACTCTTTGGCGGATCACCAGACGATAACAATGCCTTCTTCTTCTACAATGGCGCGATGTCCGTTCTGCAGCCCCTGATTGACAGTGGCAAGCTGGTCGTGCAGTCGGGCCAGATGGGCATGGACAAGGTCGGCACGCTGCGTTGGGATGGTGCTGTCGCCCAGGCCCGTATGGATAACCTCCTTTCGGCCTATTACACCGACAAGAAGGTCAATGCCGTCCTGTCGCCCTATGACGGTCTGTCGATTGGTATCCTCTCTTCGCTGCGCGGCGTCGGCTACGGCACCAAGGATCAGCCGTTCCCGTTCGTTTCCGGGCAGGACGCAGAGGTGCCCTCCGTCAAGTCGATCATTGCCGGCGAACAGTATTCGACGATCTTCAAGGATACCCGCGACCTTGCCAAGGTGACGTCCAATCTGATCGATGCCGTGCTCAAGGGCGACGAGCCGGAAATCAACGACACCAAGACCTATAACAATGGCGTCAAGGTTGTCCCGGCTTACCTGTTGAAGCCCGTCGAGGTCGACAAGACCAACTGGAAGGAAATTCTGATTGGCTCCGGCTATTACAAGGAAGACCAGCTGAAATAATGGATCGATCCGGAGCGAACCCTGCGCCTTGCCGCGCGGGGTTCGTTTTTTGACGATTGGAGCTTGGCGGAATCCGGTGGTAAAGGACCGCAAAGCCGAATAAAAATGCGAAGGGAGCGATGCCGGCCAGCGGCCACATGGCATCGATGAGGATCTCGATGGAAACTATCCTCGAAATGCGCAACATCACCAAGACGTTTCCCGGTGTGAAAGCGCTCAACAATGTCAATCTCAATGTACGCAAGGGCGAGATTCATGCGCTCGTGGGCGAGAACGGCGCGGGCAAATCGACCCTGATGAAGGTTTTGAGCGGCGTTTACCCGCACGGCAGCTATGAGGGCGAAATTCACTACAAGGGCCAGGAGCAGCATTTCCGCGATATCGCTGACAGCGAAAGGAAGGGCATCATCATCATCCACCAGGAACTCGCCCTGGTTCCCTTGCTGTCGATTGCCGAAAATATCTTCCTCGGCAACGAACCGGCAAGATTTGGCATCATCGACTGGCATGTCGCAGAATCACGCACGCGCGCGCTCCTTGCCAAGGTCGGGCTGAAGGAAGATCCGCTGACGCTGATTACCAATCTCGGTGTCGGCAAACAGCAGCTTGTCGAAATCGCCAAGGCGCTATCAAAGGAAGTCGAACTCCTCATCCTCGATGAACCGACCGCAAGCCTCAACGAAAAGGACAGCGACGCGCTTTTGACGCTCCTCCTCGAATTCAAGGCGCATGGCATCTCGTCGATCCTGATATCGCACAAGCTCAACGAGGTCGGCAAGGTTGCCGACCGCATCACCGTGCTGCGCGACGGAGCGACGATCGAGACGCTCGACAAGAGCGAGATTTCTGAGGACCGGATTGTCACGCTGATGGTCGGACGTCAGCTGGCCGATCGCTTTCCCCAGCGCGAACCCAAGATCGGCGACGTCGTGTTCGAAGTGAAGGACTGGGTTGTTCACCACCATCTCCATGGCGACCGCACGGTTGTCAACAACGTCAACCTCAATGTCCGCAAGGGCGAGGTCGTCGGCATAGCGGGATTGATGGGCGCCGGCCGGACGGAATTTGCCATGAGCGTTTTCGGCAAGGCGTACGGCCAGAAGATCAGCGGCGACGTCTTCATCAATGGCAAGAAGGTCGATGTCTCGACGATCGGCAAGGCCGTCGACAACGGCATCGCCTATGTCACGGAAGATCGCAAGACCTACGGCCTGAACCTAATCGATCACATCAAGCACAATACAACGATTGCCCATCTTGATGGCGTTTCGCACAATGGGGTCATCGACGACATGGCCGAGCTTAAAGTGGCCAATGAATATCGCCGCAAGACCAACATTCGCTCGTCCAGCATCTACCAGAAGACCGGGAACCTTTCCGGTGGCAATCAGCAGAAGGTGGTCCTGTCGAAATGGCTCTTTGCCAATCCGGACCTTTTGATCCTCGACGAGCCGACGCGCGGCATCGATGTCGGCGCGAAATACGAGATTTATTCAATTATCAACCAACTGGTTAGCGAAGGCAAAAGCGTCCTGATGATCTCGTCGGAAATGCCGGAGCTGCTTGGCGTCTGCGACCGCATCTACGTGATGAACCAGGGCAGGCTCGTCGGCGAAATGCCGGCCAGTGAAGCCAGCCAGGAAAAAATCATGCGCGCCATTATCCGTGCGGAAGGGAAAGCATCATGACAATCGATACAGCAACCCAGGGAAAGAAGGATTTCAAGACCGACGGATCGGCCGTAAAGGGCAATTTCCGGGAATACGGTCTGGTGCTCGCCCTGATCCTCATCATGATCTTTTTCCAGGTCACCACAAGCGGCACGCTGTTCCGCCCGGTCAACCTGACCAACCTGGTGCTGCAGAACAGTTACATCATCATCATGGCCCTCGGCATGCTTCTTGTCATCGTGGCGGGGCATATCGACCTGTCTGTAGGTTCGGTATCGGGCTTTGTCGGAGGACTTGCGGCCGTCATGATGGTCCAGTGGCACCTCCACTATATTCCCGCCACCATCCTTTGCCTGATCATGGGCGGCGCGATCGGTGCAGCGCAGGGCTACTGGGTCGCCTATCACAAGATACCATCATTCATCGTGACGCTCGCCGGCATGCTGGTGTTCAAGGGACTGGCGCTATGGCTGCTTGGCGGCCAGTCCGTCGGACCGTTCCCGCCGCAATTTCAGCTGCTGAGCTCAGGCTTCATTCCCGACATTTTTGGCGGGACGACCTTCAACATCACCTCGATGCTGATCGGCATCGTTCTCGCGGCGCTGATGATCTATTTCAGCATTCGCGGTCGCGCCAAGCGCGAGAAGCATGGCTATGAGGGCGAGCCTTTCGCACTCTTCGTCGCCAAGAACCTGATCATCGCCGGTATTATCCTTTACCTGACCTATCTGCTCTCGTCCTACAAGGGCCTCCCCAACGTCCTTATCGTCATGTCGCTCCTGATCGCGCTCTTCGTATTCGTGACCAAGCGCACGACCATCGGCCGGCGTATCTATGCGATGGGCGGCAACGAAAAGGCGGCGAAACTTTCCGGCATCAGGACCGAGCGGCTGACCTTCTTCACCTTCGTGAACATGGGCGTCCTTGCCGCCCTTGCCGGTCTTATCTTCGCGGCGCGGTTGAATACGGCAACGCCAAAGGCCGGCCTCGGCTTCGAGCTTGACGTCATCGCAGCCGTGTTCATCGGCGGCGCTTCGGCCATGGGCGGTGTCGGCCAAGTGATGGGTGCGGTGATCGGCGCCTTCATCATGGGGGTCATGAACAACGGCATGTCGATCATGGGGGTCAACATTGACTGGCAGCAGGTGATCAAGGGGCTGGTGCTACTCGCCGCCGTCGTCTTCGACGTCTACAACAAGAACAAGGCATAGTCGTTTTTCTGGGATCGACGATCGGCGCGCCATTCAATGATGTGGCCGCTCGTCGATAATTGCAGCTTTCCCTTTCATGGCATTTTGACTATCTGCCGCGGGAATGCATGAATGTGAGCGATTCTGGCCAGGGAGGTGGCCATCGTGCACGCTAGAGACGATTTTCCCGATTTTGGTCTGACCGAATCCGAGCGGCGGGAAGCCGTGCTCGGGCACTACTACGAATATCCTGGCATGGATGGCGATAAGGGCGAAATCTGGTGCTACACCGATGCCCTGTCCTATGCGCCGGGCGCCCAGGTTACGCTTTTCGTCTCTTCGACGTCGGCGGGCTTCGATGCCGAAATCATCCGTGATGGTGCATTGAGCCGGGTCGTCTTCCAGGCAAGGAACATCGGCACTTGCTGGCAGGAAACGCCCGATCAATGTTCAGTCGTGGGCTGTGGCTGGGAGGCACAATTCGATTTCACCATCGGAGCGGACTGGCCGTCGGGAGCCTACCGCGTCCGGTTGACGGCCGAGGGTCGCAAGGGCGCCCTCATCGGTTGCGATCACATCTTCATCGTCCGGCCTCGAACCGGGAAAAAGGCGGGCCGTGTCCTGCAGGTTACTGCCACCGGCACCTGGGCGGCCTATAACACCTGGGGCGGTTCCAACCACTATCAGGGCATTACCGGCCCGCAGCGAAACCAGTTTGCGCCGATCGTGAGCATGGAACGGCCGCTTGGCCGTGGTTTCGTGCGTCTGCCGGCAACTGCGCCGCGCATTCCCCTCCAAACCACACTTTTTCCCGCTGTCGCACCGCGCTATCCGCACATGGAATGGGCTTATGCCAACGGCTATTCGAAGAAATACGCTTCGGCCGGCTGGGCGAGCTATGACAGCCACTTCTTTCACTGGGCAGAGGATGCCGGCTACGCCATCGACCTTGCCAGCCAGCACGAATTGCATTTTCATCCGGAACTTGTCGAGGGTTACAGCTGCGTCGTCTTTGTTGGTCACGACGAATACTGGACGTGGGAGATGCGTGACACCGTTGACGATTATGTCGATCGCGGCGGTCGTGTGGCGCGCTTTGCCGGGAATTTCATGTGGCAGACCCGCCTTGAAAATGAAGGCAAACGCCAGGTTTGTTATAAGTATCGGGCGCGGGATGAGGACCCTTTCTACGCCAAGGGCGATATCAGGCGCGTCACCAATTCGTGGGAAGCCAGGGAGATCGGCCGCCCGGGCGCCAGGACATTCGGGCTCAATGCCACCTATGGTCTTTATGCCGGCTGGGGCGGCTGCGCGCCGCGCGGCGCGCGCGGGTTCCCGATCTACAGGCCCGAGCATTGGGCATTTGCCGGGACGGGTCTTTATTACGGCGATCTGCTTGGCGCCGACAGCCACATTTTCGGCTATGAAGTCGACGGGCTGGACTATGTGATCCGCCATGGATTGCCGGAGCCGACAGGCGAGGGCGATCCCCCGGATGGATTGCAGATCCTTGGCCTTGGTCTCTCCTCACTCAAGGAGGAAAGGGCGGATATACCGGCTGAAGGGCAATTCCTCGGCGACGAAGATGCGCTTTTCGTCGCCGATGTCCTTGCCGGAAATCATGGCGATGCGGCCGTCGAACGTTACAAGCGCGGCGCCGGAATGATCGTCAACTTCTCGCGCGGCAAGGGCGAGGTCTTCCATGCCGGCACCTGCGAATGGGTCGCCGGGCTCTTGCGGCGCGATAAAATGGTCGAGCGTGTGACCGCCAACGTTCTGGACCGGTACCTTCATCGATAACAACGGATTAAGACATGCCCAGCCAGCCCATGCCCGACTTTTCGCCAGCACCGAGCGCGTCCTCGCACCTCTTCTACCAGACGCGGCTGCGCCGCCCGCTCGTTGATCGGGCCGAGGGCATATACCTCTGGGACAAGGCCGGTAACCGCTACATCGACGGTTCGAGCGGGGCCATGGTGGTCAATATCGGCCATGGCAATCGCCATGTCATAGAGACCATGAAGAAGCAGCTCGACAAGGTGACATTCGCCTATCGGCTGCATTTCGAAAATGAACCCGCCGAAGATCTGGCGCGCCGCATATCCACTTATATGCCAGATGGCATGGACAAGGTGTTCTTTGTTTCCGGCGGTTCGGAGGCAGTGGAATCCTGTCTCAAATTTGCCCGGCAATATGCCGTGGCGATCGGCGAGGGCCGGCGTTGGAAGGTTGTCTCCCGCTTCCCGTCCTATCATGGCGGGACCCTCGGGGCCCTTGCCGTCACCGGCTATGCAGCACTTGCTGATCCCTTCCGCCCGATGATGAAGGAAATGCCGGCCATTCCCGCACCGACTGCCTATCTCGACCGCGACAACCTGTCGATGGAAGAGCGCGGGCTGCGCTACGCCGACAAGCTTGAGGAGAGAATTCTCGCCGAAGGTCCCGAAGAGGTGCTCGCCTTCATCATGGAGCCGATCGGCGGGGCATCGACCGGTGCGCTCGTCGCCCCTGATAGCTATTACCCCCGCATCCGCGAGATTTGCGACCGCTATGGCGTGCTCCTTATCCATGATGAGGTCATGAGCGGTGTCGGGCGCACCGGCAGGTTTCTCGGTGGCGATCACTGGAACTGTCGACCCGATCTCATCGCCCTGTCGAAGGGCTTCGGTGCCGGCTACAGTCCGCTTGGAGCAATGGTCGCGCCCTCTCGCATGGTCAAGCCGGTGCTTGACGGCGGCGGCTTTCAACATGGCTATACCTATGCGGGCAATCCCCTGGCCTGCGCCGCGGGCGGAGCCGTTCTTGATGAGATCGAGCGCCACGATCTTATCGGCAATGCGCACACGATGGGCGCGGTTCTCAATAACGAGCTCGTTGCTCTTGCCGGTCGCTATCCCTTCATCGGCGACGTCCGGGGCAAGGGCTTGCTTCTTGCTGCGGAGTTCGTCGCCGACAAGGCAACGATGCGGCCGCTGCCGAAGGGAAAAAATGCCTTCCAGCGCGTCGTCGATATTGCCTATGATAAAGGCTTGATCATCTATTCGCGTCGCACGCGTGGCGGCGTCGAGGGGGATCATTTCCTCGTGTGCCCGCCGATGATCGTAACGCGCCACGAGATCGTTGAAATTTCCGGTATCCTCGATGAGACGCTGCGCCAGCTTGCCGGCGAGCTTGACCTTCCCGTCAACGGTTGAATGCGATCATGGCCAGGAAAAAAGTCATCATAACGTGCGCCGTCACCGGTTCGGTGCATACGCCGACCATGAGTCCCTATCTGCCGGTGACGCCCGATGCGATCGCGGCCCAGGCCATCGAGGCGGCCGAGGCCGGCGCTTCGATCCTGCACCTTCACGCCCGCGATCCGCACGATGGCAGGCCATCAGCTGATCCTGATGTGTTCATGCAATTCCTGCCACGCATCAAAGAGGCCTGCGATGCGGTCATCAATGTTTCGACCGGCGGCAGCTCGGTGATGCTGCTCGACGACCGCCTTGCGGCCGCGCTGCGCGCCGAACCGGAAATGTGCTCACTCAACATGGGCTCGATGAATTTCGGCCTTTATCCTGCCCTTGACCGCTATGGCGAGTGGCGGCATGCGTGGGAACCGCAACTACTCGAGGCTACGCGCGAAACGATCTTTAAGAATAGCTTTGCCGACATCGAGAATATTCTCGTGCGGCTCGGCGAGGGCTGCGGCACGCGTTTCGAATTCGAATGTTATGATGTCGGCCATCTCTACACGCTCGCCCATTTTCGCGATCGTGGTCTCGTTTCGGGGCCGCTGTTCATCCAGTTTGTCTTTGGCGTGCTTGGCGGCATCGGCGCGGATCCTGAAAACCTTACCCACATGAAGCGCATTGCCGACAAGCTCTTCGGCGAAACCTATGATTTCTCGGTACTCGCAGCCGGACGACACCAGATGCCGATGATCTCCATGGCAGCGGCGATGGGCGGCAACGTCCGCGTCGGGCTGGAAGACAATCTCATGCTCGGGCGCGGCGCCCTTGCAAAATCCAATGCCGATCAGGTAAGGCGCATCCGCGCGGTCCTTGACGCCTTGTCGCTCGATGTCGCAACGCCGGCCGAGGCCCGCGCCATGCTCGCCTTGAAGGGTGGCGACAGGGTGGCCTTCTGATGGCCGCCGTGACGATCCGTTTGGCAAGGGCCGGCGATGCGCCGCTATTGCATCATGCGATCCTCGCGATGGCGGCAGGGATGGGTGCGCAAGCACGGGTTACGAGTTCGCCGGATGATCTTGAGCGTTATGGTTTCGGCGACGAAGCTGCTTTTGAGGCACTCATCGCCGAGATCGGCGGCGCCTTTGCCGGCATGTGCCTGTATTTTCCAAGCTTCTCTACCTGGCGCGGCAAGCCCGGTATCTACATCCAGGACATATTCGTGGAGCCCGCGTTTCGGGGCAGGCGGGTCGGCGAGCGCCTGCTCAAGGCTGCGGCCAGTCGCGCGCACCAACGCGGTGCTGCCTATTTGCGGCTCTCGGTGGACACGGCCAATCTCGGGGCACAGAGTTTCTATGCGCGCCTTGGCATCGAATGGTCGCAAGCCGAACACATCCATGGCATTTATGGTGATGCCTTTAGCGCATTGGCGCAGTGCCAGAGCAGCGAGGAGGAGAGATGAAGACGTTTTACGGGGACGACCAGAGGCGTCACGATCCCAAAGGCTTCCTTTCGAGCGGCGCGCCGCAGCCCAATCCGGAAAAGCCCGAGCGCATTGATCGCCTGCTTGCGGGGGCGCGGGCCGCTGGCTCCAGCATTCATCACCCGGCCAATCACGGCCTTGCGCCGATTGCGGCGGTCCATACGCCTGAATATCTGGAATTTCTTGAAAACATCCACCGGCGCTGGCAGATGATCCCCGGCGCATCGCAGGAAGTCATTGCCAACATCCATCCAATCAATCGTTCCGGCAGCTATCCGGCTTCGGCGGTCGGGCAAGCCGGCTACCATATGGCCGATACGTCCTGTCCCATTTCTGCCGAAACCTTTCAAAGTGCCTGCTGGAGTGCCTGGAGTGCCGTGGAAGCTGCGGAAACTGTGATGTCGGGCGAGCGCGCAGCCTACGCCCTGTGCCGGCCGCCTGGACACCATGCCTTTAGCGACGTTGCCGGCGGTTTCTGTTTCATCAACAATTCCGCGGTCGCCGCACAAAGGTTGCGCAAACAGGCCGACCGTGTTGCAGTTCTTGATGTCGACCTCCACCATGGCAATGGCACGCAGGGCATTTTCTACGGTCGGGCGGACGTTCTCACCGTTTCGATCCACGCCGATCCCGTGCGCTTTTATCCCTTCTTTTGGGGCTATGCTGACGAGCGCGGAGATGGGGCCGGGCTTGGCTACAATTATAATCTGCCATTGCCACGCAAGTCCGGCGATGACGTGTTTCTCGACGCGCTCGAATCGGCTTGCCGGCGTATAGAAGCCTTTGCGCCGCAAGCGCTCGTCGTTGCGCTCGGCCTTGATGCTTTTGAAGGTGACCCATTCGGCGGTCTTTCGGTTTCAACGGCAGGATTTGCCCGGATCGCCGAAAGGATCGCGGCCTTGCGCCTGCCGACGCTCATCGTCCAGGAGGGCGGTTACCTCTGCGACGAACTTTCCGATAACCTAACGTCTTTTCTGACGGGCTTCGGTTCGGCCGTCTGAGGCGTTGACTGGCTAAGGTTCCCGCGCGGACGACCGGTTAAGATCTCGTTGCACTTTGCCGGAAAACCGGGGTTATCCACAGGTATGATCCGAAATGCAGAAAGTTTGAAAAAAGCGAAAAAGGCGTGTTGACAGTTTTGTTGGGTGGGGTCTATATACCGGCACAACGAGGGCGGGGCGCCGCTGGCGGTTGCTGAATGCGCCCTAAGGTTTGCACGGTTTTTGGTCGCGAGACTGATTGTCTGGTGTGGA
>NZ_JBBNAM010000318.1:0-1976 GCF_037994425.1 Phyllobacterium sp. | reverse complement strand
TAATGGTGACTTCGTCCGGGCGGGACATATTCAATGCCTTGCGAGCCTGTTCGTCCAACATGTCCTTCTCAATTGTGCCATCATGCATAAGTTGGACCTGTCGTTCAAGCTCCGTGCGCGAGGCGGTGACCGCGTCGAGTTGCGCTTGCAGCAGCTTGGTCTGCTCCTGCAGCTTGATGGTCGAATAGAGGCCGTACTCGCCGTGATAGGCGTGAAATCCGAAATAGCTGAAGAACAGCGTTGAAAGCAGCGGAACGATCAGCCGTCCGCGCCGAGTTTTTCGTCTTTGTTTCGTCCACATGGATGCTGGTCCGGATGCTGCGGAATCGGGCCACGATGCCCTATCTCTAGCAATCAATAAGACGATGTTTTGCTTAACAGGGTCTTACCGTAAGCGCGTAAAAGCATAATGGCGGACACAAGGCCCGCCATTTCCGTTGGTTTAACCGGCTATCAAGCGTTGCGGAAAATTCCGCGCCCAGCGTAACGCGCCTGCGGCCCGAGCTCTTCCTCGATACGGATGAGTTGGTTGTACTTTGCAACCCGGTCCGAGCGGGCAAGCGAACCAGTCTTGATTTGTCCGCAATTCGTGGCGACGGCGAGATCGGCGATTGTCGAGTCTTCGGTTTCGCCGGAACGGTGCGACATGACCGAAGTGTAGCCGGCGCGATGGGCCGTATCGACAGCATCGAAGGTTTCTGAAAGCGTTCCGATCTGGTTGACCTTGACGAGGATCGAGTTGGCGACCCCCATCTTGATGCCGTCCCGCAGACGTGCGGAGTTGGTTACGAACAGATCGTCACCGACGAGCTGGCATTTCTTGCCGACGAGGTCGGTCAGATATTTCCAGCCTTCCCAGTCATCCTCAGCCATACCATCTTCTATGGTGATGATCGGGTAATCTCCGACGAGCTTGGCAAGATACTTCGCCTGGGTCTTCGGATCGCGCGACTTTTTCTCGCCTTCGTAGACGTAGTTTCCATCCTTGAAGAATTCGGTCGAGGCACAGTCAAGACCGATAGCGATTTCTTCGCCGGGTTTGAAGCCGGCCTTTTCGATCGATTCGACGATGAAGTCGAGCGCCGCCTGCGCCGTCTTGAGATTGGGAGCAAACCCGCCTTCATCGCCCACATTGGTGTTGTGGCCGGCATCCTTCAGGCGCTTCTTCAAGGTGTGGAATACCTCTGAACCATAGCGGACAGCTTCGGCGATCGACGAGGCGCCGACCGGCAGGATCATGAATTCCTGGAAGTCGATCGGATTGTCGGCATGGGCACCGCCGTTGATGATGTTCATCATCGGTACTGGCAGGACATGAGCCGATGGTCCGCCGAGATAGCGATAGAGCGGAAGACCGGATGCTTCGGCTGCGGCCTTGGCAACGGCGAGCGAGACGCCGAGAATGGCGTTCGCGCCGAGGCGGCTCTTGTTCGGGGTGCCGTCGAGGTCGATCATGGTCTGATCGATGTGAATCTGGTTTTCCGCTTCAAGACCGCCGACGGCATCGAAGAGTTCGCCATTAACCGCATCAACGGCCTTCTGGACGCCCTTGCCGAGATAGCGGCTGCCGCCATCGCGCAGTTCGACCGCCTCATGCGCGCCTGTGGAGGCGCCGGAGGGAACCGCTGCACGGCCTTTGGAACCATCTTCGAGAATGACGTCGACTTCTACAGTCGGATTCCCACGACTGTCCAGAATTTCGCGGCCAATGATATCGACAATTGCAGTCATGGGGCACTTCCCTTTCAATTAGCATGGTGCAGCGTATGGGCTGGCCACTGATAGCGAATGAAGATGACAAGGAAAATCCCTACCGGGACGAAATATGAACGAAAAAGACAAAAGGGCCGCCAATGGCGACCCTTTTGCAAGCGCCTCAGGGCAAAATTAGGCCGCCCTGTCGACCTTATAGTATGAGAATGCGTTATCGCGGACGCGGCGACCATCATTCTCGGTAAGCTCGGAGATGGTGTGGG
>NZ_JBBNAM010000317.1:0-4671 GCF_037994425.1 Phyllobacterium sp. | reverse complement strand
GCAGCTCAGGCGCTCGCAGCCGAAAAGGCAGCACAGGAAGCTGCAGAAGCCAAGGCAGCAGCAGAAGCTGCCGCAGCGGCTGAGCCGGCAGCAGAATAAGTTTCAATCCTCAGGGGTTGTGGGAAAGGCGGCCTTCGGGTCGCCTTTTTTGTTGCTCGCAATAGCGCGCCGCTGGCAGGTCGGATCGCATCAGCCGCGCCCAGCGCCATTGTCCGAAATTCCGAACAGCCCGTGCGGAATGCATGCTGTTATTACAGGAGCCGGTCTGACCTATTTCTGCCCTGTCTTTAAACGGAGCAGATCATGTCCAATCTCGAAGAATCGGGCACATTCGCACTCGGCGACCGCACGGTGGCGCGGCTTGGCTACGGGGCCATGCAACTTGCTGGCAAGGGCGTCTTCGGACCACCGAAGGATCGCGCCGAGGCGATCGCTGTGTTGCGCGAAGCGGTCGAAAGCGGAGTCAACCACATCGACACCAGCGACTTTTACGGCCCGCACATCACCAACCAGATCATCAGGGAGGCGCTGCATCCTTATCGGGATGATCTTGTGATCGTCACGAAGATCGGAGCAACGCGTGGGCCAGACGCGTCCTGGAATCCGGCCTTCTCGAAAGAAGCGCTGACGCAGGCAATTCACGACAACCTCACGAATCTCAGCCTCGAGGTGATCGATGTGGTCAATCTGCGGGCCATGTTTGACGTTCATGGCCCAGCGGAAGGATCTCTGGAAGAGCCCCTCACCGTCCTCGCCGATCTTCAGCGGCAGGGCCTCGTCAGACACGTTGGCCTCTCCAATGTCACTGCCAAGCAAATCGCGGATGGCAGAAAGATCACCGAGATCGTTTGCATTCAAAACCAGTACAATCTTGCGCATCGCGGGGACGATACCCTGATCGAACAGCTCGCTGCGGAAGAGACAGCCTATGTGCCTTTCTTTCCGCTCGGGGGCTTCTCACCATTGCAATCGTCCACGCTGTCGGATGTCGCTGCGGAACTTGACGCAACACCGATGCAGGTTGCTCTTGCGTGGCTTCTGCAGCGCGCGCCGAATATCTTGCTCATACCCGGCACCTCGTCACGCCTCCACCTCAAGGAGAACCTCGCGGTCGCCGATATCACCTTGCCCACCGAAGCCATTGAGAAACTGGATGGTATCGCGTCTCGCTAACGACATTTGCAATCTGTCCCGCAAAAATCTTTGCATGGAAGGGCGGTCTTTGGACCGCCTTTTCTGTTTTTGAATGGCGACACGCGGCAATTCTCTTGCCATCCGCTTCGCAACTATGACAGGTTTCGCGGACTATATTTCGGGGAGATATTTAATGCCGTTCCGTCGCACCGTTCTTGCAGGACTGACCGCCCTTGTCCTGTCGCCGCTCGCCGCCCTCGCCGCCGACCTTCCCGACCTCAAGGGCAAGTCGGTCGTCGTCGTCACCGAGAACGCCTATCCGCCGCTACAGTTCGTCGATCCGAAGTCGGGCAAGGCGATCGGCTGGGAATATGATGCGATGAACGAGATCGCCAAGCGGCTGAACTTCAAGGTCGAGTATCAGAACACCAGCTGGGACGCGATGATCCAGGCTGTCTCCGACAACCAGTATAACATCGGCATGACCGGCATCACCATCAAGGATGACCGGAAGGCCAAGGTCGACTTCTCCGATCCCTACATGCGCTCGCAGCAGTTCATGCTGGTGCGCGGCGACGAAAGCCGCTTCACCGACGCCAAGACCTTCGGCGCCTTCAATGACGGCCTCGTCGGCGCGCAGCCGGGCACCTCGCCTTTCTACACCGCCGTCTACGAAATCCTTGATGGCAACGAGCAAAACCCGCGCGTCAAGCTCTTCGAAACCTTCGGCGCCACCGTCCAGGCGCTCAAGGCCGGCGACGTCGACGTGGTGCTGACCGACAGCGTCGCTGCCAAGGGTTATGTCGATGCCTCGAACGGCGGCCTGAAGGTCATCGGCGGTCCGCTCGGCACCGAGGATTTCGGTTTCATCTTCCCGAAGGGCTCCGATCTCGTCGCCCCGGTCAATGCCGCAATCGCAAGCCTGAAGGCCGACGGCACCTTCGACGCGCTGAACAAGAAGTGGTTCCTCGACTACAAGATGGGCGAATGATCCCGTCTTCGGCGAACACCTAATGGCACCTCAGCCGGCCCCTGTTGGGCACAGTAAGGGCGACTATCCCTGGTGGCTGGTCGCCCTTGTCGCGATCGGCATCGTCCTTGCCGTCGTCATCATCGCCAACGACATCTATGCGCAGGTCTTCCGCACCGTCTTCAACGGCGTCGGTGTTACCATCTTCGTGACGCTGGTGGGATTTGCACTCGCAACCATCCTCGGTCTCGCCATCGCGCTGCTCGGACTGTCCGACAGCGTCGTGCTTCGCCAGATCTCACGCTTCTATGTCGAAGTCATCCGCGGCGTGCCTATGCTGGTGCTGCTGTTCTATGTCGCCTTCGTCGGCGCGCCCGGCATCGTCGCCGCCTTCAATTTCCTGACCAGTCCGCTGATCCAGGCCGGCCTCAGCGAGCCTGTGATGGTGCGCGACTTCTCGCTGATGTGGCGGGCCATCATCGCGCTGATGATCGGCTACTCCTCCTTCATCGCGGAAGTCTTCCGTGCCGGGATCCAGTCGGTCGATCACGGCCAGATCGAAGCCGCCAAGGCGCTCGGCCTGTCGCGCTATCACCGCTTCCGCTTTGTGGTCTTCCCGCAGGCGATCAGGGTGATCTTCCCGCCGCTGTCGAACGATTTCGTGGCGATGGTCAAGGACTCGTCGCTGGTGTCGGTGCTCGGCGTGTCCGACATCACCCAGATGGGCAAGATCTATGCCTCCGGCTCGTTTCGCTTCTTTGAAACCTATTCGATCGTCACCTATATCTACCTCATCCTGACAATCGGTTTGTCGCTTGCACTGAGGCAGGTCGAGAAACGGATGCGCGGGAAAGACCGGCGTTAGCGGCCGAATGATTCGAATTGCCGCCGTCGCGAAAAATTGGTATGTGACAGCGCATGGAATCCAAGTTCAGTTGCATTGGGGCGCATATTTTCGTGCTGCAGGACCACTACCGCCTGCCGGCACGTTTCTTTGCAGCCGTTTCCGGTGCACTCAACAGCCGACTTCGTTGATCGAATGACGGCCCGGCGGGCCTCACCGCCACCAACTCCATTTTTCCATACGCATCCAAGAACGGACCTACCGCCATGAGCGCACCGCGTACCCTTTACGACAAGATCTGGGACGACCACCTGGTCGATCAGCAGGACGACGGCACCTGTCTTCTCTACATCGACCGCCACCTGGTCCACGAAGTCACCTCGCCGCAGGCCTTCGAAGGCCTGCGCATGACTGGCCGCAAGGTTCGCGCGCCGGAAAAGACGCTGGCTGTGGTCGACCACAACGTCCCGACGTCGCCTGATCGCCATCTCGGCATCAAGAACGAAGAGAGCCGTATCCAGGTCGAGCAACTCGCCATCAACGCCGCCGAATTCAATGTCGAGTACTACTCGGAAAACGACAAGCGCCAGGGCATCGTGCACATCGTCGGCCCGGAGCAGGGCTTCACGCTGCCGGGCATGACCATCGTTTGCGGCGACAGCCACACCTCGACGCATGGTGCCTTCGGCGCGCTGGCGCATGGCATCGGCACGTCGGAAGTCGAGCACGTGCTTGCGACCCAGACGCTGATCCAGCAGAAGGCCAAGAACATGCTGGTGCGCGTCGACGGCCAGCTGCCGCCAGGTGTGACCGCCAAGGACATCATCCTTGCCATCATCGGTGAGATCGGTACCGCCGGTGGCACCGGACACGTCATCGAGTTTGCCGGCGAAGCGATCCGCTCGCTGTCGATGGAAGGCCGCATGACCATCTGCAACATGACGATCGAAGGCGGTGCCCGCGCCGGCCTGATCGCGCCCGACGTAACGACCTTCGAATACATCAAGGACAAGCCGCGCGCGCCGAAGGGCAAGGCCTGGGAAATGGCGCTCGACTATTGGAAGACGCTGCACACCGACGAAGGCGCGCATTACGATCGCGTCGTCGTGCTCGACGCTGCCGATCTGCCGCCGATCGTCTCCTGGGGTTCGGCGCCTGAGGACGTCATCTCGGGTCTGGGCATCGTCCCGAACCCGGACGAGATCCCGGAAGAAAACAAGCGCACCTCCAAGTGGCGCGCGCTTGACTACATGGGCCTGAAGCCCGGCACCAAGATCACTGACATCGCCATCGACCGCGTCTTCATCGGCTCGTGCACCAACGGCCGCATCGAGGACCTCCGGGCCGTGGCCGAGGTGGTCGAAGGCCGCAAGGTCGCCTCGACCGTTTCGGCGATGATCGTTCCGGGATCCGGCCTCGTGAAGGAACAGGCCGAGGCCGAAGGCCTCGACAAGATCTTCCGCGAAGCGGGCTTCGACTGGCGCGAGCCGGGCTGCTCCATGTGCCTGGCGATGAACGACGACCGGCTGAAGCCTGGCGAGCGTTGCGCCTCCACATCGAACCGCAACTTCGAAGGCCGCCAGGGCCGCGGCGGCCGCACGCATCTGGTGAGCCCGGCGATGGCCGCGGCGGCCGCGGTGACCGGGCATCTGACCGACGTGCGGAAACTGTAGCTGAGGATTCCACTCGCCACGCGATGAAGCATCCTAAGGCAGAATGCGAA
>NZ_JBBNAM010000316.1:0-4920 GCF_037994425.1 Phyllobacterium sp. | reverse complement strand
CGCAATCGCGCCAGAGGACCTTCCATCTCGGGTTACAATGCCCATCCTTCAGAACTCTCTGACTGCGTTCGATTGCCGGGTGACCGCCGAGCTGTTGGTTAACAGCCATCTCGTTTTTATCGCTTCCGTGGAATCGGTTTTGGCCCCTGCTGCGAAAACACCTCTCCTGTATGGCGCGGGTAGCTATATGCGCGGCGTCACGTTTGAGGGAGCCATCCAATGAGCCAGCGAAACGTCGCTGCAGGCCAACTGCATGAGCGCCTCTACGCTGCCTACAACAGCCATGATCTGGCATCGGTGGCGGAACTCTATGCCCAAGACGCCACGCATGAGGATGTCGCTCATGGTCGCCGGAAATATGGCGTCAAAGCCATCATCGACGGTTTGCAGCGCTTCTTGGGCTGGTTCCCTGACGCGCATTGGCAGCCAGATATCGCAATCGTCGACCACAATGGACTGACTGCGGTTCCGTACCTCATGACCGCGTCACTTCAAAGCCAAATGGGGCCTATCGAATCCAAGGGTCAAAAGATTTCGCTGAGAGGAGTTCATGTCCTTCATCTCAACGAGGGGCTGATCCAGCGCAGCGAGGACTACTGGGACAGCGCGACGTTCCAGAAGCAACTAATCAACAACGGTGAGGAAAAGAAATGAGAACTGGTAAAGAATATTTGGAATCACTCCGGGACGGCCGGAAGGTCTATGTCGGCGGCGAAATCATCGAAGACGTAACAACGCATCCGAAAACGCGCGGCTACGCGCAGGCGATCGCAGATTACTACGATCTGCATTTGGATCCGAAGAATCAGGACATCGCGACCTTCATAGATGAAAACGGCAAACGTCAATCGATGCATTGGTTCTTGCCAAAATCCAAGGAGGACACTGTCCGTCGGCGGAAATATGCCGATTTCTTGTTCCGACACTTCAAAGGCGGAATCTTCACACGTCCGCCCGCTGGAATGAATTGTGTCATGTTCACCCAAGTCGATGACCCGGAGCCCTGGGCGGCCAACTCCCGCTTCAAGAATGGGCACCGGGATCTCTCCGGAAATATCAAACGCCAATGGGATGAAGTGACGTCGAAGGACCTGGCGATCTCGCCAATGTTTGTGGACGTCCAGTTCGACCGCGGACGCGTTGAAGCGCTCGGCGAAACTCCGATGCTGACCGTAGTCGAAGAAAGGGATCACGGCGTCCTCGTGCGGGGTTGGAAGGCAATCGGCACCTCTGTACCGTTCGTCAATCATCTGCTGATCGGCAACCTGTGGCGTCCTGGCCAGACATCCGAACAAACGATCTATGCCCTTGTTCCGATCGCGACACCTGGGATCACTGTCGTTGCCCGTGAATCGCGCGCGGTACCGGATGCGGATCCCTACGATCGTCCGCTCGCCACGATCGGTGACGAACTTGATGCCATGGTTTACTTCGATGACGTCCTTATTCCCTGGTCGCAAGTCCAGCACATCGGAAATCCGGATCACGCGAAATGGTATCCGCAGCGCCAGTTCGACTGGGTTCACCTGGAAACGCAGGTCAGACACTGCGTACATGCCGAATTGATGGTCGGCCTGGCACTGTTGTTGACGCAGTCTCTCGGCACCAGCTCGAACCCGGTAGTTCAGTCGCAGCTGGCAGAACTCATCCGGTTCCGCGAGACTTGTACAGCCTTCATGCTCGCGGCAGAAGAGACTGGGTTTGCGACCCCCGGGGGACTGTTCAAGCCCAATAACATCTACATCGATTTCGGGCGTGCCCACTATCTCGAACATCAACCCGCAATGGTTAATTTGCTTGTAGAATTCTGCGGGCGAGGAATCGTTCTGCAGCCCACCAAGCGCGAGATGGATGAGCCTTATATTGGGCCAAAACTTGCTGAGGCTCTGCGTGGTGCGGAGATAAGTGCTCGTGACCGCATCAAGATTTTCCGGCAGATCAGCGAGCGGTTCCTCACCGAATGGGGTACTCGCCACGAGATGTTTGAGAAGTTCAATGGCACTCCTTTGTACCTTATCAATCTTCTCACCTTGCAACGTACCGAGTACCATGTCGATGGTCCTTTAACGCAGCTGGCACGCGAAGTCCTGGGCTTTGGCGACACAGCTGAACTGGGCAAGCGCGCACAGCAAGCGGAGAAGGCGTCGCACTACGCGAACGTCAGGTTCCAACCGGAATACGCACGCGCTCAGGATGTCCACGAAGGCTACATCGGTACCGACGCTGAGCGCGAGCAAGTGGACGCCGCATAACTCTGTTTCCGTAATAGCCACCACGTCGGCAGGCACCTCCAATGCCGACGTGGTCAGAGGAGCGTCAGCAAATGGACTTCACTTATAACGCGCTACCAGCAAGGGTCATATTTGGGTCGGGAACGCTTCCCCGGTTACCTGCTGAACTTGACCGTCTGGGGATAGAGCGTGCGCTCGTCTTAACGACGCCCCATCAAGAAGCTGATGCGCAGGCGATTGCCCGCCTTATCTCCAGAAGAGCAGCTGGTGTCTACACCGGAGCGGTGATGCACACCCCTTCTGATGTTACCGACGATGCCGTTGCGTTGGCACGCACGCTTGGCGTCAACGGTTTGGTTGCCATCGGCGGTGGCTCGACCACGGGCCTTTCCAAGGCGATTGCATTGAGGACCGACCTTCCTCAGGTGATCGTGCCCACAACTTACGCTGGCTCGGAGATGACACCCATCATCGGGGAAACAAAGGACGGAAAGAAGGTCACTCAGAGCAGCCCCGGGGTTCTTCCTGAAACTGTCGTTTACGACGTCGACCTGACAATGACATTGCCGGCGAAGCTATCCAGTACAAGCGGCCTAAACGCGATCGCACACGCGGTCGAGGCATTGTACGCGCAAGATCGAAACCCTGTTGTCAGCCTAATGGCGCTCGAAGCCATCAAGTTGCTAGCGACTGCGCTGCCCATGATCGTGGAGAACCCGCTCCACAAGGAAGCCAGGGTTGACGCGCTTCAGGGTGCCTGGTTGTCTGGCATCTGTCTTGGCTCTGTTGGAATGGCACTGCACCATAAATTGTGCCACACGCTCGGTGGAGCGCTCAATCTTCCGCACGCGGAGACTCATGCGGTTATTTTGCCCCACGCACTCGCATACAACGCAGTTGCGGTGCCGGATGTGATGTCCAGGCTAGGGGAAGCGCTTGGCACAGACAATGTCCCGCTTTTTTTCTACGAGCTCGCCGGCCGTGTAGGGGCCGACCGATCGCTCCGCGCTTTGGGAATGGATGAGAGCGGAGTGAATGTGGCTGCAGACGGAACGCTAGCCAATCCTTACTGGAATCCACGCCCACTCGACAAAATGGAAATCGAAGCTCTTCTTCGCCGCGCTTTCAATGGCGAGCCGCCGCATGTTCGATAAGACTGGGACCTTGAAGGAGTTTTCAATGAGCACTCAAAGGGCTGAATCCAAGAAGTATGCATATTTTGAGGAACATTCCTCGGCTGAGGTAGTCAATGCCCGCATGGGAAACGACACCAATCAGCGTCTCCGCGAAGTTATGACTTCGCTGGTAAACCATCTGCATCAGGCTATCAAAGAAGTTGAGCCGACCCACGAGGAATGGCGGCAAGGCATTCAGTTTCTTACGGACGTCGGCCACATGTGCACTGACTGGAGACAGGAATTCATTCTACTGTCCGACATCCTCGGCGTTTCCATGCTTGTTGATTCAATCAACAACCGCCGTCCAACAGGTGCGACCGAAAATACCATCCTGGGCCCCTTTTACGTGCCCGATGCTCCCCGCTACTCAAATGGAACGAATATTTGCCTTGATGGCAAAGGTGAGCCGTTGGTCGTCAGCGGCCGCGTTGTGAACACCTCCGGCGAACCCATTCCAGGTGCGACAATCGACGTTTGGCAAAGCAATGACGACGGATTTTACGATGTTCAGCAAAAGGGTGTACAGCCAGACTGGAATTTGAGAGGTGTGTTTACGACTGACGAGGACGGGAAATATTGGTACCGTTCGGCCAAGCCGCATTCTTATCCAATCCCTGACGACGGACCCGTCGGCAAACTGCTTGGCGCGTTGGGCAGACACCCGAACCGAGCTGCGCACGTCCATTACATTGTAACAGCGCCTGGCTATTCTCCTATTGTCACGCACATCTTCACGCCAGATTGCCCTTACCTGGACGAAGACGCGGTTTTCGGCGTGAAGGATTCTCTCATCGCGAATTTTCAAAAGGTGGACGACGAGCGCAGCGCGGATTCGCTGGAGTTTTCTTGCCCGTTTTGGTCGCTGAACTGGGATTTCGTCTTGGCGAGCCAACGATAACTCTCAACGCAGTCGAACACAGCCATGGTCGCTCAATGCGTCATCCGGTGTCGATTCTTGCCCAGCTTCTGATGAACGTCAGAAGGTCGGGTGTTGATGACGTCGGCATGGGTCGTACACATACCACGCGGATACACGGAGCCCGTCGCCGAACCTCGCGCCGTCGTCCGGATGGACGGTCTCGATGACCGCCTCCAGCCGGCGCATGCCGGGCCTGTCCGTGTCCGCTACATCCATGCCAAGGAAATCGACCATGCGCTTGTTGAAGAAAGTCGGCTCGCCGTCCGGTGTCAGACGCCAAACATGACTCGGAACCATGTTCACGAGTTGCGAGAGCTCCAGCTCTCGGTCACGCAGTGCCTCCAGCTTTGGCGCAATGTCAGTACCACCTGCTGGGGCGGCCGGGAAATGGCGGCCACGATGAGCGCCGAAAACGCCGAGATGACCAGAAAAAGCTGCAGCATGACCTGCTGTTGCCTCTGGGATTCGGGATCGCCGACGAACTGGCTGCCACCGGACATGATAAGTGCCATCGTAATCAGGGCAAGGAGTGTCAAGGCGACGGCAGCGCCTCTGAACTCAAAGCGCACCGCGACCCAAAGAAGGGGCGGCA
>NZ_JBBNAM010000315.1:0-9004 GCF_037994425.1 Phyllobacterium sp. | reverse complement strand
CCCCGAACGGCGGTATGAAGGACGCACGCCTCCAACCACCTCGCATCGGCGCCATCTTGCGAGCTGTGAGCTACTCTTTTCTAAGAAAGCCATCGTTCGACCTTCAACAAGGCGGGCCCAGACCGGGTGGCCATCGCTGTGCAGGGCCTTCTTCGTGACACTAGGATTCTAGTGTCGCAGCGGTGTCGATGACGACAAAATCATGGGTAATCGTGGCTGTCTTGGCCAGCATTGCTGACGCTGAGCAGTACTTTTCGACCGAGAGTGAGATGGCACGCTCAACCTTGTTTGCAGCAAGGCCGCGCCCCGTGACCACAAAGTGCAGATGAATGCGGGTAAAGACCTTCGGGTCCTGTTCGGCACGCTCCGCGTCGATCTCGACGATACAGTCCTCGATAACCTCTCGGCCCTTTTCGAGGATGTGGACGACGTCGAAGGCCGAACAACCCCCGGTCCCGATCAATACCAGCTCCATGGGACTTGGCCCCGGTGTTCGCCCCTCTGGCCCGAAGGCCGTCCCCAGTACCACGTTGTGACCGCTCCCGGACTGGCCGATAAACGTCCGATCTTCCACCCATTTGATACGTGCTTTCATGATAACCGCCCTGTCGTGACAATGCGTCGATCATAGACCAGAGGCGATCAATGATCTCGCATCATTTAGCGATAAGGTACAGCCAGCGCGCCGATCT
Organism: Phyllobacterium sp.; assembly: GCF_037994425.1. Taxonomy (NCBI): domain Bacteria; kingdom Pseudomonadati; phylum Pseudomonadota; class Alphaproteobacteria; order Hyphomicrobiales; family Phyllobacteriaceae; genus Phyllobacterium; species Phyllobacterium sp. The sequence goes on along the minus strand of NZ_JBBNAM010000315.1, from coordinate 8,312 downwards.
CGCGCAAATCGCCACTACGGCGGACGCGTCCAGGAGCATTAGAAGCCTCACTTTTCATTGGTATTTTTTTCGGTATTCGGTAGCAACCGCCACCACCTTGAGCATTCCACCTTCTATAAGCCACCGCCCGCTCTCCATAGGCTTGAAATCGGAACCGCGAACATTTTCGATCCAAATGGAACGACATTCCACCTATTTCCGAAAGGTTCGTGAGCTGGCCGGAAACTTGGGCCATAACCTCGATGAGCTTTCGCAGTTCTCCTGTCTTATCCACGGTGGCGATGTCCCTGACATCGCGCTCCACGATCGCATCGAGGTATGATCGACACCAATCACGGCGACGACGTTCGGTAGTTCTGGCAAGAACTTCTGGATATCCTCCAGCCACAACAACAGACATCAGATCTGCTCCAGAGATCCGTTCTGACGGCCTCGGCACCTCTCCAGAGAAGGCAATATCTATGAAGCCTGACAAGCCGGAGCCAACCACCTCGGACCGGGAAAGAGGATAAAGAGTGACGACTTCCATGCGTCCAGCGAGGGACTCTTTTACCTTGGGAAGAGCAAGGATGTGGGCCGAAACAGTGAGGAGGAATCTTCCATGCCGACGGTCTTCGTCGACTGACTGCTTGATGGCGAGCAGAAGGTCAGGGGCACGTTGGACTTCATCGATAACAGCTCGGTCGATCGCCCGTATGAAACCAACAGGGTCAGCGAGTGCTCCTTTCAGCAAAGTCGCGTCATCAAGCGTCAGATACGCCCAATCAGGGTCCGCGACCTTTCGCGCGAGGGTGGTTTTGCTTGATTGCCTTGGCCCGTTGATCGAGACAACAGGCGTGTCAGCCAGAGCCTCTCGGATGCGGGACTCTGCAGAACGTTGGTACAGCGATGCCAGCTCCAGTCACGAAGCTCGAACCGATCGTACGATTGGGATTTTATCAACGTCTATTTGGGAAAATATCTACGTCCAATTGGGATTGTGATACCGTCCATCTGGGATTTGAAGCGGGCAATGAACCGTTTTCGCGAGGACCCCTGCAGCCGATACTTGTGCAGAGGATGTTTCGCGCAGGCTAGTTGAGCGGACGCCGCCCCAGGGCTGAGGTCGACAGGTCACGGCTATTCGCCTAACGTTCCAATGGGCGTCCTGCCGTAGGGATAAAACAGCTCCTTTCGGCCCTCCTTCCAGGCCGTTCTTAGTTCGGGCGTCGTGATGTCCCAGTCCGGCCGGCAGTTCTTGCTCACGCCGCGCATGTCGTGTCTCAGTTCTCCATGGTCGGCAGAACTAGTAGCCATCGTAAATCCTGTAGATGATCAGGCCTGGCTCCAGCACGATGGACGCTCGAAGAGGCTGGTATCGCTCTCCTCAACCAGGGAGAGTTGGTGGAAGGTGGTTCAGGTGTGAGGTTGCGCAAATGAACCTCCTCTTCATCCCGCTGCCAAGATTTTGACGAGGCCACAAACCGAACCCATGCAGCAGCCCGAACGCGAGAGCCACGACCCAGGGATAGGTTTCGGAAAACGCCGGCCCATTACGGCATCCAGTCTGATGCCTATAAGGGCAATTCCTTGCCGGCCTGCTCGCGAACGATGTACTCGGCATACCAGTCGGGCCAGTTTTCATCGTGCTGCCCGCCATTGCGTTTTTCGTGCTCGCCATGCGCTTCTGCCGCGCGGCGCAGCGCCGCGGCAAGCTCGCTCGACGAACTGAAGAGGGTATCGTCGGCGCTAACGCGTCCCGGCAAGCGCGCGGTGATCTCCTGCAAAAGCCAGCCATTGCCATCAGGATCGCTGAAGGCGGCGAAGGAGCGGTAGCTGCGAGCCTCGGGATCGCGACCGCCAACCCTCACGCGGCCGAAGAGATAAGGCTCGTCCGGGCCCGTATAGACGTCACCTTCAGGGTGGAATGTCTCGCTGACCCCGACACCGCGATCCGCAAGCTCGGCGCGGGCAGCCTCGATATCGGAGACGATGAGGTAAAGCCCCTGTGCAGAGCCGGGTGCAGCGGCAGTGACGTTTCTGCCAAAGATGACCGAGCAGCCGGAGCCGGGTGGCGTAAACTGGATGACGCGATAGTCATCGGCAGCAAAATCGGCGTCGAGCCGCCAGCCAAGGCGCGCATAGAACTCCTTAGCGCGATCGACATCGGCAACAGGAATGACGACGATCTCAAACTTCATGTCCAGGCCTTTATCAGTCATGGCTTTCTCCACGGGTTGATGACGTGGCGCATGCACGGCGCGCCGTTTCTAGTTCTTACCCACTGGCGCCTCGCCCGCCTTTCGGGCAGGGGCGTTGGAGGCGGCGGCAATCATCTTCATGCGCGTTTCAAAAGGCTCGGATCAACGGGCATCTTGCGCAGGCGCGTTCCGGTTGCCGCAAATATAGCATTGGCGATGGCCGGGACGACTGCCGATGTTCCCGTCTCGCCCATGCCGCCAGGCGCCTCCGCGCTCTTTACAACATGAACCTCGATGGCCGGGGCCTCGTTGATGCGGAGCATCTGGTAGGTGTCGAAGTTCGTCTGTTCGACACGGCCGTTCTTGAGGGTGATTTCCCCATAGAGCGCTGCCGTTGCGCCAAAGATGATGCCGCTTTCAATCTGCGCCTCGATCGTATCCGGGTTGACCGCGGTGCCGCAATCCATGGCGCAGACGATGCGTTGAAGCTTTACCGTACCATCCTTGGCAACCTCGACCTCGGCGACCTGGGCCATGTAGCTGCCGAACACGAATTGCAGCGAAACACCGCGGCCGCGTCCCGCAGGCAGGGCCTCCTTCCATCCGGCTTTCTCCGCCGCAAGATCAAGAACAGCCTTGGCGCGCGGTGACTTGTCGAGAAGCGCCCGTCGATAGGCAACCGGGTCCTCTTTCGCAGCTGCCGCCAGCTCATCGATGAAGCTTTCCGTGACGAATACATTGTGGGACGGGCCAACACTGCGCCAGAACCCTGTTGCAATGGCCGCCGGCTCCACACGGACATATTCGACGTGAACGTTCGGCAGATCGTAGACGAGATCGATCGCCCCTTCGGTGGAATCGGGATCAAGCCCATCCTTGAAGCCGGGCGGCAGCCATCGCGCGATGACGGACGAACCGGCAAAGCGGTTCTTCCACGCAACCGGTCTTCCCTCGTCGTCAAGTCCGGCCGAAAGGCGGTCAAACCAGTAGGGCCGGTAAAGGTCATGCTGGATGTCTTCCTCGCGGGTCCACACCACCTTCACGGGCCCATCGACCTTTTTGGCGATCTCCACGGCGCGGACCGCACCATCAGCCTCAAGCCGCCTGCCAAAGCCGCCGCCAAGGAGATGGTTGTGGACGATGACCTTCTCTGCCGGCAGGCCTGCGGCCTGCGCCGCCATCGCCTGGACGCGTGCGATCGCCTGTGTGCCGATCCAGATTTCGCATTGATCCTTTTGCCAATGCACGGTGCAATTCATCGGCTCCATCGGGGCATGGGCGAGGAAGGGAATTTGGTAGGTCGCCTCGACCTTCATGGCAGCGCCCGCCATGGCCTTGTCGACGTCACCGATGTTCTGCGCTACGGCGCCCTGGCCCATTGTCGCCTTGTCGAGTTCGCGCGCAATGTCTTCGGTGGCAAGGGCGGCGTGCGGGCCGTCATCCCATTCGATCTTCAGCGCTTCCATGCCTTTCTTGGCAGCGCCCATATGATCAGCGACGACCGCAACGGCATCCTCCAGTCTGACGACCTGGCGCACGCCCTTGACCGAAAGGGCAGCGCTGTCATCAACGCTCTTCAGCCGGCCGCCAAAGGCCGGCGACTGCGCAAGGGTTGCGACCTTGACGCCGGGCGGCCTCGCATCGATGCCGTAGATCGCGGTTCCGTTGACCTTTGCCGGCGTGTCGAGGCGCTTGACCGGCTTGCCGATCAGCTTGAAATCGCCCGGTGATTTCAGCGCGACATTCTGCGGGACCGGCATGGAAGCAGCCGCGCCAGCCAGCGCGCCATAGGCCAGACGCCGCCCGGTGTCCGCGTGGATCACCGCGCCACCTTCTGCCCGGCAGGTGGTCGCATCGACACCCCACTTACTCGCAGCTGCGGCAACCAGCATCATGCGCGCGGTTGCACCGGCCTCGCGCATGGGCTTCCAGGCACCGCGCATGGCATTTGAATTGCCGGTCGCCTGCACCCCGAGCAACGGATTGGCGTAGAGTTTTTCGTTGGGTGGCGCATGTTCCAGACGAACCTGGTCGAGCCCCACCTCCAGCTCTTCGGCGATCAGCATCGGGATCGCGGTGTAGGTGCCCTGGCCCATTTCGATATAGGGCATCGTCAGGAAAATCTGTCCGTTGCCGTCGATGCGAATGAGGGCGTTAGGCACAAAGTCATTGGATTCGCTCGCCCCCGCTTCGCTCGCCTCGAACGGCAGGTTCAGGCTCAATATCAGGCCGCCACCAACGGCTGCGCTGGCCTTGAGGAAGCTGCGTCGGGAGAGATTGGCTTCGGATGAAGAGCCGCGAACGTCGGCATCGGGCAAAGCGTTTTGAACATTGCTCATGGTCGTCAGCCTCCATTTGCGCCCGATTGCGCCGCGCTCTTGATCGCCTCGCGGATGCGGACATAGGTGCCGCACCGGCAGATGTTGCCACTCATGGCATCGTCGATGTCGGCATCGGTCGGATGCGGGTTGCTGGCGATAAGCGCCGAGGCCGACATGATCTGGCCGGACTGGCAATAGCCGCATTGCGGAACCTCATGATCGAGCCAGGCCTTCTGTATCTGCGCGCCGGCGGGCGTCGCGCCGATTGCCTCGATCGTTGTGATCTCCGATTGACCAAGACTGTCGACAGTCGTGATGCAGGAGCGGGTGGCAACGCCATCGATCTGCACGGTGCAGGCGCCGCACAGCGCCATGCCGCAGCCGAATTTCGTGCCGGTCATCCCCAAAACATCGCGCAGTACCCATAGCAGCGGCGTATCGTCATCGACATCGACGCTGTGGGTTATTCCGTTGACTTTGATGGCAACAGCCATGACGCACTCTCCTTTTTACCAAGATCGGCGGCTGAGTGCGCCGATGCCAATGCGAACGCATATATTTCAGTGGTATGGGGCAGGCGAAAACGACGCAGTTACGCGGGACTGACGGGTGTGTGCACGGATACGATTTCCAATAGGAGCCGCGTGGAAACGTTGGCATTTTAGGGCAGACGGGCAGGGTTGACCAGATGTTTCCTTTTCTGCGGAGGCAGAACCGGTTGGTGCCAGCGCGGGTGTGCCCTGCAAATCCGTGCTATGATGGTTTTAAGGGATGCAAGGGGACGTCGGTCATGGACCGCAAGCTTGCTGCCATTTTGTGCGCCGATGTCGTCGGCTACTCCACGATGATGGAGCAGGACGAACAGGGAACCTTCGAGCGCCTTCGTTCCGGACGAAAGGAATTGTTCGAGCCGGAGATCGCACGTCATCACGGCCGCATATTCAAGCTCATGGGCGACGGCCTTCTGGCCGAGTTCGGCAGCGTTGTCGACGCCGTCGAGTGTGCGGTCAGTCTGCAAAGGGGCCTGGCGGAGCGCAATCTCAACGCCGCCGACAACCAGCGCGTAGAGGCGCGGATAAGCATCAATCTCGGCGAGGTCATCCTTGATGGCGACGACTGTTTTGGCGATGGCGTCAATATCGCGTCCCGCCTGCAACAACTGGCCGACCCCGGGGGCATCTGCGTTTCGGGCAAGGTGGCGCGTGAAGTCGACAACAAGGTCCCGTTTGGTTTTGAAGCAATGGGGGAACACAGGGTCAAGAACATTGCAGGTCCCATCTCGGTCTTCAAGGTCAAGCTCGATAAAGGCGCGCCTCCACAACGTTCGAGGATCCCCTGGCGCGCGCGATCGATTGGCGCTGTCGCCATTGCCGCCCTCGTGGCGGCCGGTGCTGGCTGGTATGGTCTTCGACAACCGGTTACCCCTGTCAGAGAACCTTCGATCGCGGTCTTGCCCTTTGCCAATCTGAGCGGTGATCCAAGCCAGGATTATCTCGGCTCCGGCATCGCCGAGGACGTCATCACCATGCTCTCGTCCTTCCCGAGCCTGCGCGTCGTCTCGCGCACCTCGAGCTTTGTCTATGACAAGCCGGTCAAGGTGCAAGAGGTCGGAGAAGACCTCAAGGTGAACTATGTCATCGAAGGCAGCGTGCGCCGATCAGGTAATGGCGTGCGCGTCACCGCCCAGCTTATCGATGCAGCGACGGGCGAACATGTATGGGCGAACCGCTATGATGAAGAGGGCAGCGATGTCGCCGCCCTGCAGGACGATGTGGCCAACCGGATCTATGCCACGGTCGCGGGACTGAAGGGAGAAATCCGCAGGAAGGAGGAAACGGACGCCTGGACCAAATCGGCACCGAGCCTTGAAGAATACGATTACTATCTGCGCGGCCATCAGCTGTTCTTCCGCTTCAACAAGGAGGACAATGCCAAGGCCCGGCAAATCTGGCAGGAAGGGTTGGTGAAATTTCCCGACTCGGCACTCCTGCAGACAAAAATTGCCTTCAGCTACGTTCTCGCGGTCCAAAATGATTGGAGTAACGATCCCTGGCGCGACACCGAACTCGCGTGGAACGTCGCCACGGATGCAGCGGAAAATTCGAACAAGTCGCAGCTTGAGACCTTCCTGTCCCACTGGATCATGGCCGTTCTCTATCAACTTCACGACGGCAATTTCGAGCGCTCCGTCGTCGAGGCCGAGAAGGCCGTCAAACTGGTGCCCTACGATCCATTGTCGCACGCCGATCTTGCCCTTTATCTCGCCAATGCCGGCAAGGCCGACCGGGCGATCGAGTGGCTGGAGGAGGCGATCCGCCGCGACGCCAGCCCGCTGGAGTGGTATTTTGGAAACCTCGCCTTTGCCTATTATCTTGCCGATCGCCCCGCCGATGCGGTGAAGGGGTCACAGAAAATGGAAAAGCCATGGAACAGCACACTTGCTGTCGCCTATGCGCGGCTCGGCAAGCTCGATGAGGCACGTGCCAGTGTCGCTAAGATTCTCGAAACCAGGCCGGGATGGACGATCAGGAAAGAATCGGTCTGGCCGACGATGAAACAGCCGCAATTGGTTGCCCCTCTACTCAAGGCGTATATGGCTGATCTTGCCAAGGCGGGACTGCCCGAGGAGTGACCGCAGGCTCAGCATTCGCAGATATAGAGAGGCGCGCCCTGATCTTTCAATCCTGAAATTGTTCGCTGACGTAGTCCCAGTTAACCAGTTTGCCAAGAACCGCTGCGACATGCTCGGGGCGGCGGTTTTCGTAATCGAGATAATAGGCATGTTCCCACACGTCGATCCCGACCAGGGCTTTCTTGCCCTCGGCAACGGGCGTTCCGGCATCCTGCATGCCTGTGATGACAAGCTTGCCATCATCCTTGACAAGCCAGACCCAACCGGTTCCGAAGACCTTGTCTCCTTGAGCAACCATTTTCTTCTCAAGATCGTCCAAACCGCTGAAGTTGCTATTGATTGCCTCAAGCAGCGCACCTTTTGGCGCAGCGGCTCCGCCCTTGAACTGCATCCAGTAAAGATTATGGTTAAGGGCCTGGGCGGCGTTATTGAAAATGTCAGTGTCGCCATTCTTCCTGGAACGGACGACGACATCTTCGAGCGAAAGCTCAGCGTAAGGCGTCTTTTCCACCAACGTGTTGAGTTTCTTGAAATAGCCGGCATGGTGTTTGCCATAGTGAAGCCCGACCGTTCTTGCCGAAATCACCGGCGTCAGTGCGTCCTCGCCATAGGGCAATTCGGGCTGGCTGAAAGGGACGGCAGCGCGCGCACGCAAAACGGGTGCAAACAGCGTTGTTGCAGCGGCCGCCCCGGACAGCGCCAGGACATGACGTCGATTGAGTTTCATCACACTCTCCTTGATCGGTCAAACAGGCTTGCGTTCAGCCAGCCGCCATCCCTCAGCTGGCGTTTGGGTCGTCGGCTGCTATTCAATGCCACCGGCGGCGAATATCATCATCTGTTGTCATCCGTCCGACCAGCACCCCGAGAAGAAATCCGAGAATGCCGACCACGCCAAGCGTCGATGCCGTTCTTGCGGGCATGCGCTCTACCGGCGTCGAAATCGTCTTTGGTTGCTGACCCAGGGCTCGCGTGGCTCGTACGGTCATTGTCGCGGCCCGACCGGAGATGCCGGCGGGTTTTTCGCGCGCCTGTTTACGCACAGGTGATCGCGCCTTTTGGGCTCCTTTGCGGGGAGATGCCTTGCGCGTTGCTGGCCTCTTTTGGCTCCCGGCCACAGTCGTTTCATCATTGGTAGGGATCGTGTCGTCCATTTTATCCGGCCCTCACAGGTGAACC
>NZ_JBBNAM010000314.1:0-14176 GCF_037994425.1 Phyllobacterium sp. | reverse complement strand
GCACTGTATGCGACCAGAAAAGGCGCAACCAACAGTGCCAGACCGATTACCAGCGCTACCCCGATAAAGATAACGATGGGCAGGTAGGAACTTAATAGCTCGTTCATGATCCGTCTTTTTCCGCCTTGTGAACTCAGGCTGACAAGAATGCCATGTTATACACATGACTGCCACCAATACGCGACAGATCACACTATCTTGGGAGATGGTGCGATGCGGCGAGGGTTAGCGCGTTAGCGTCATGGGCGCAAGTGTGACGATGGCCGCAAACCCGTTCGCCTACCGCAGCTTTCTGCGGGCGCGTTTGCTGAAAAATCGTCAATTTCCGCATGTTTTGCCTCGTTTTCGCGCCAAATCGACCTCGAATGGCTTTTTAGAATGATGTTAATGTGGACAGCGCTTGCGGGGTGTCGGGATGAGAGCCGTCCGGCTGCGACATTCGGTCCTATAAACGATTTAGCCCGTAAAACGTCATCGCCTTCGCATGGCACGCCGATGACCCCGGCCAATTTCTGGAGAGTTGAGCAAAAGGCCGTGGTCAAACCCCTGCAAGCGGCTCGAGACTCAGTCTCTGCCCCTCGTCGATGGCTGCCCTTTCGCGATTGGCCTTGCGGTCGAGTATTAGTGACCAAACCGCCACGGCAAGACCCATCGCAGCCAATAGGGACGCAACGAACGGCAGGTTTTGGTAGGAGACGCCCAATGTCAGCGCCACACCACCAATCCACGCTCCGGCTGCATTACCAATATTGAAGGCGCTCTGGTTGAGCGTAGCCGCGAGGTTGGGCGCATCACCGGCGGTTTCCACCACGCGCATCTGCAAAGGCGGAATCGCGATGAAGAAAATCAACCCCCAGAGAAAGACGCCCGATATAGCAGCCAGTTGGAAACTGCTGATGCTGGCAAAGCCGATGTAGACAACGGCAAGAGCGACTAGCGCACCGATGACAGTCGGCATGAGCTTCCAATCGGCCAGCCTGCCACCCAATATGTTACCGAGCGTAATGCCTGCGCCAAAAAGCAGTAATACCCAGGTGACCGAGGTGGCCGGAACGCCTGAAACGTCAGTCAAGATCGGCTTGATATAGGTGAAAACGGCAAAAAGGCTGCCGGAAGCCAAGGCCGAAATCAGCATCGCCAACCATACCTGCAGCTTCCCGAGCACTTTAACTTCGCTGAGAATGCCCGCCCCCTTGTCGGTCTCCCTGGCCGCAGGAACCAAAATGGCAATGGCGATGACCGCGGCGACACCGATCGCAACAACAGCGAAGAAGGTAGAACGCCAGCCATAGGCTTCACCAAGCGCCGTGCCTGCCGGCACCCCAAGGATATTGGCGAGCGTCAATCCCGCAAACAGGAGAGCAATTGCACTGGCTCGTTTATGACGTGGAACAAGACTGGCCGCGACGACAGAACCAATGCCAAAAAAAGCACCGTGACCAAAGGCCGTGAAGACGCGCGCTATCATCAGCATCCAATAATTGGGTGCGATTGCGCAGAGGAAGTTGCCGACGACGAACAGCATCGCAAGCCCGACCAGCACCGGCTTGCGCGGCAGCGAAGCCGTCGCAACGGCGATAATCGGCGCACCGACAACCACGCCGAGCGCGTAGCCTGTGACAAGAAGGCCCGCATGGGGAATGGAAACGCCAAGGTCCGCCGCAACTTCAGGCAGGAGTCCCATGATCACGAATTCGGTCGTACCGATGCAGAACGAAGCAATGGCCAAGGCGAGAATCGGTAGAGGCATGGGGAGGAACCGCGAGTCTTGAGAAAGAACGGATCCTGCACAGCGGTTCGTTTTAGACAAATGACGATTGTGCAATGCAGCGATGCGTTTCCGCTGTGACTAGCCGCAATTGCATCAACGAGGAGAATAATGGCGAAGAACGGACGAATGGAAACGAACGACTGTCACCAGCCGTTTCCATCGCAATGAACCCAATCAACTCGCCCGGTCGGGATGAGGTGTCTGTGGTGCGCCTTCCTCTATCGAGAAGGCGGCCACGTTCACTTTGTCCTTGGCGGAGCGATGCGCGGCGGAAGCTTGCGTCTTTTCCTCTACGAAGGCTTCGACCTCCTTAGCAGCCTCGACGAACGCAAAACGAGCCTCCCTTGCCGTAGCTTCTCCATCCAAAGCCTTAGCGCACACGGACATGGCTACGTCGTAAAGGGGACCGCAATGTTTGGTCCAACAATGCTTCAACAAATCCGAGGCCTGCTTGACTGACGAAACGTTCAGCATCGTGCCGGAGCGCGGCGATTTTATCATTACATGTTCGAAAGATTGATCACGCATGGAACAGGAATGCGGATCACGGCGAATGGTTCCGCGATCCCGGATCGATTGGACGACATAAAGATCTACTTGCAGTAGAATTCAGTTGGCATTGAACCAAAACGGTTGAAATGCGTTTGACTAGCGAACTGCTTAGCCTAACAATTTTGTGAGTCGGACATATCACATTCAACAAAGGGCTTGGCTCTGAAAAGGTTTGCTGATATTCGCCTGGCTTCATTGAAGAAGGATTTATGCAGCAATGAACAGTCACTTTGCTCTCATCCTGGCGATGCTTACAGCTGTAGCCTGGACTGGAACACTGGTTTATCTGGTCAAGCGGTGGAGCCACGGTCACGGTCGGAAGTGACCAATTTTCGGTTACTTATACCGGAATGTGATTTGACAGCCTAAATCGAAAGTATCAGGGTGGGCTAAGCCCTCCCCCGGCCCATGGAGGCTCGACGATTAGCCATCCGCATGAGTGGCAGTACGTCGAGCCTCATTTTTTTCAACAATGAGCCAACGGCGTGGAACCAAACTTCGGGATCCGCGTTGAATGTATGTCGGGAAGGTACTTGAACCTGCTTCAAATCTCCCGATCGAGGCTCAGTATCGTCCGCAGCAAGAAACCGCTGTGTGGCAAGCTGGGCCTCACCTCTGTCTGTCTCACTCCAGAAAATAAGTATTTTGATGTAGGACGTTATCACCCATCCGATTAGGTTGTCCCGGTATTTTCCCTACGTTAGCGTTGATGAAAACGCGTGAATCGGGGGACTTACGCATGCTAATGATGGTATTGCTAGGCTTGGCTCTAGTTGGAGGCAAGGCGGACAAGGGTGACGCAATCATGCAGGCCCAATTCGACCTTATGAGATTGTCGTATGCGTGCGGCGATCCGCTCTACCGTACAAAACGCGACTCTACCCGGCGCTGGATCGATCGGCTTGAATCTAACACAACCTATAAGATGCAAGACGTTGCAGTTCTCGACAGTGGCCTCAAGAACGGAACCGTCAAGCCGGCGGCCAGGGTGGACCGCGGCGACTGTATCAAGCTTCTTGCGGATGGCCAGGCGAAGGTGGACAGCTTGTTCGAGGAATACAACCGCTAGCGGCGCCTTGACACCGCTCTGTTATCTATTTCCGGTCGATCTCGCCGCGCCCGTAGCCGAGTAGCATGATGAGAATAACGACGCCATAAATGATCTGGCGCCCAGCTTCTGGCATCTGCATCACAGCGAGGATCGACTGTAGCAGCGTGATCAATATGACACCGGCAATCGTGCCAAGATAGTTGCCCTTGCCGCCAAGTATATTGGTTCCTCCTAGCACGACGGCGGCGATTGCGGGAAGGAGATAGGGGTCGCCCATCGCCTGATAGGCCTTGGTCGAATAGCCGGCGAGGAGAACGCCGGCAAAGGCTGCCGACGCTCCGGAGAGCACGAAACACCAGATAATGACGGCATTCGTGTTCACGCCCGAAAGATAGGCGGCGGATTCGCGATTGCCAACGGCATAGACGCGGCGGCCGAAGGCGGTTCGGGTCAAAAGATACGTGATGAATCCACCGACAATGACCCATATGAAAAGGGCATTCGGAAATCCAAAGAACAATCGTCCGACTGCCATGAAATGCATCGCATCGGTTGCATGATCCTGCGGTGCAAAGCCACCGGTGTGCAGTACCATTAGTCCCTGGACGACGGCATTCATTCCCAATGTGAAGATCATCGAAGGCAACCGCAGATAGGCGACGCCGAGTCCATTGAGAAGGCCTACGATTGCGCCACAGAATACCCCGACAGGGATCGCTACAATGCTGCCAATTTCGCCGTACCAGCCGGCGACGGCCGTCGCCATCATGGCACCCAATGTGACGGTCCATGGGATCGAGAGATCAATGTGGCCGATCAAAATGACCATCATTGCGCCGGAGGCAATTATGCCGAGAAACGCACTGATCTGTAGTTGCTGCAACAGATATTCGGGAGAAAGGAACTCGCGCGAGTAAAGCGCTCCACCGAGCAGCATCAGAATGATGCAGCCAAAAGCGATAATGACAGAGCGGTCGAGCGTAAACCGGAGAACCGGTATCGTACCTGCCTGAAGCTTGGGATCGTTCATGCGAAAAGCTCCAGACGATTGCGGATGCGCAAGACACGGAAGGCACCGAGACTAACTGCCGCAAGGAGTACGATTCCCTGGAACAATGGCTGCCAAAGCGGGTCGAGGTTGAAGACGAAAAGCAGATCCTCGATCGTGCGCAGCACGAAAGCGCCGAAGATCGAGCCGATTGCCGAACCCCATCCGCCAAAAAGAGACGTTCCGCCGATGACAACGGATGCGATGGAATTAAGTGTGTAGGACCCGGCAATAGGGGCGGAAGCCTCGCCAGAATAGGTATTGAATGTAAGCATCAGCCCGCCAAGGGCCGCGAGGAACCCTCCGAGCGTATAGGCAAGCAACTTGGCACGCTGGACCGGAACACCAGACATATAAGCCGCCTGTTCGTTTGAACCGACGGCGTAGGCCGCACGCCCCAAGACGGAACTGCGGTACGGCAGCCAGATCAGCACGACTACAGCCAGCAGGATCACCAGCGCGGTCGGTATGACCCCAAATAGCTGGCCGGTCGCAAAATCGGCAATATCGGACTGAACGTCACCGCCAGGTCCGGGGCGAATGTAAAGCGCAATACCGTAGTAGATCGCCCCTGTGGCGAGTGTCGTTATGATGGGCTGAAGCCGGCCCCAGACAACGATTGCCCCATTGAGGAAACCGGCCGCAGCGCCAACGCCAAGAACGGCGACAATACCGAGCAGCCCCTCACCAAATGTACCAACGACGATCGCTGAGGCCAGGCAATTGGCAAGGATGAAAACCATCCCCACCGAAAGGTCGAGCCCCCGCGTCAGCACAGGCAGGGTTTGTGCCATGGCCACCAGGGCGAGAAGTACAGCCTTGTTTGCCGCGGTGGCGGCGACGGCAGCACTGAGTCCAACCGGATGGTTGGTGGTGTAGATGGTGAACATCACAATGAAGAGAGCAATGGCACCCAACAGACCGGCATTATGGGAGACGCCGTGGCGAAAATTGCTCATGCGGCTTGCTCCTTGCCATTCATATTGAGTGCGGTTTCGATGATGTTGCGCTCGTTGAGTTCTCGTCCGACAAGCTCCCTTGCTATCCTGCCGCCATACATCACCAGTACCCGGTCGCAGCATCCGATCAGTTCGGCGTAATCGGTGGAATAATAGAGAATCGCGACGCCGCTATCGGCGAGATCGCGCAACAATCTGTAAATTTCCTGCTTGGTACCGACATCGATGCCGCGCGTCGGATCGTTCAGCAGAATGATGCCGGGTCCGGTCATCAGCCATTTCGCAAGCACGACTTTTTGCTGGTTGCCGCCGGAAAGGGTGCTGACCGCTGCCGCAAGATCGCTGACCTTAATCTTCAGGCTCTTGATCATTTGCTCGACCGCCGTATGTTCACCACCTCGGTCAAAACGCAATCCCTTTTGAAATCGCGCTAGCGACGCGAGGCTTATGTTGTCGCGGATGTTCATCGGCAGCATCAAGCCTTCAGTTTTCCGGTCTTCTGGAATCAAGGCGAGCGGGAGTTCCGCACGCATGGCCGCCCGTGGCCCTGAAAGGCGCTCCTTCTTGCCCAGCACCTCGACGGTTCCCGATACGCCCTTCAATACGCCGAATAACGCGAAGAGCAGCGAACGCTGCCCCTGCCCGTCGAGACCGCCTAGTCCGACGATCTCGCCCTTGCGTACCTCCAGCGATATGTCCTTCAGTTGTTCTCCCCAGGACAGATTGCGCACTGAAAGCGCTACGGGCGTCGAAGGATTGGCAGCGGGCTTCTCAGGGTAGTGATGTATAAGCTCCCGCCCGATCATCATCTGAACGATGGCGTCCATCGACCGCTCCCCGATGCGAAAGGTCTCGATCTTGCGACCATTGCGGAAAACGCTAGCGCAATCGGCCAGCGCCGCGATTTCGTGCATCCGGTGCGACACGTAGAGGATGCCGACGCCCTCGGATCGTAATTTGCGGATAATCGAATAGACCCGTTCAACATCTGCGGCCGTGAGCGCGGACGTCGCTTCGTCAAGGATGAGCAGTTTCGGCCGTTTCGCCAGTGCCTTGGCGATCTCCACCATCTGCCGGCGCGACAAGGGGAGGTTGCGCACAAGTTCGAGCGGGTGAATATCATCGCAACCAATCATCGCCAAGAGTTCGCGAGCCCGCTCGCGCTGGGCGGCTGCGTCGATCAATCCTGCCCTCATCGGCGGCGAAACGATAGAAAGATTGTCGGCGACCGTCATATCGGGAAGAAGCGACAGTTCCTGGAAAACACACACAACCCCTGCCGCCATGGCCTCGGTCGGGTTCCGAAAATCGACCCGCCTCCCCTCGACGTAAAGCTCACCCTCACTCGGATCGGTCACACCGGCGGCGATCTTGATCAGCGTCGATTTACCCGCACCGTTTTCGCCGAGGATGGCATGAATTTCACCTGGATAGGCAACGAAATCCACCTCGCTCAATGCGGCTATCCCGCCATAGCTTTTCGAGACATGTTTCATTTCCAGAATGGGCGCGGGTTGCGACACGTCGTTCTCCTCCAAGACGCGAGAATCCGGGGCGCAGTTCGCGCCCCGGTTCAACTGGCTCTTACTGGTCAGCCTTCGTCTGTCCCATGATCTCCTGCGCCGAGAAGTTTATTCCGCAGGTCGGGAAGGAATTACCCACGAAGAAGTTGTCGCTCTCCTTCGCGTAAAAGCTGTCGCCATCCTTGAAGTTCGGGTCCTCGACCACCGAGAGAGGCAGCGAGATGGATTGTGGTATGACGTCGCCCTCGAGGGCGGCAATCGCCGTCTTGATGGCAACGGCGACCTGGGCAGGCCCTGTACCTGCGGACGTGCATTTCAACCCATCCTTCGAGTGTTCGGCGCAAAGCTTGCGGAATCCATTCTCGGTTTCGCCGCCGACTGGTACGAATGGATGTTTCGCGTCGATCATCGCACGGACCGTTCCTGTTGAGCCGCCCTGAACGGACACTCCATCGAAGTGTTTATGCACGGCGATAGCGTCGGCGACCACCTTCTGCGCGGTCCCGTCATCCCAGCGGCCGACAACTTCGACGCTTTCCCAATTGCCGCCCGATTTCTTCAGCACCTCCTGGATGCCTTCATGCCGGTCACGATCAACCGATGTTCCGGTGACGCCGCGTACCTCGAGCAGCTTGCCCTTGTTCCCCGGGAGGTTCTTCACCAGCCAGTTAGCCCAAAGTTCACCAAGGCCCTTCTGGTCGACGTTCACATTGACTGCCTCATCGGTGTCGAGCGTATTGTCGAAAGCAACGAGGACAACACCCGCGGCATTGGCCCGCTTGATAACCGGCTTGAATGCGGTTGGATTCTGCGCGTTCACGACGATCGCATCGTAGCCAGAATTGATGAAATTATCGACGGCGGCGATCTGTGCCGCAACATCATCTCCTGTCGAAACAACCTTGAATTCTTTCAGCTTGGCCTTGACCTCGGGCAACGCGGCATAGGCTTTCGCGGTTTGGATCATCTGGATGCGCCACGTGTTGCCGATAAATCCATTGGCAAGGGCAACGCGATATGGACCTTCTTTCTTGGGCCACTGGAAAAACTTGGTCTCTGGGGTCAACGGCTTGAAGCACTCAGCGTCCTTGCTCGGACCTTTGACGATCTCGGGGCCCGCAGCATAGGCGGACACACTCATCATCAGGCTCACCGCTGTTGCAGTCATCATGCTTTTCAGAATCATGCTCATTTCTGCTCCTCCTCCGTTGATTTTTGTAGCTTCCTGCCGATTACGGTGTCTGCACTCCCTGTCTCCTGGTCTCCACCGCATAGACCGAACTTGTCGCCGTTATGAAAAGGCGCGATTTTTGTGGTCCGCCAAAGGTAAGATTGGCAACGACCTCGGGAACCAGGACGCGACCAAGCCGTTCGCCCGTAGGCGTATAACAGTGGACACCGTCTTCCGCGGATATCCAGAGCAGACCCTCGCTATCGACGCGCAATCCGTCTGGCACGATATCGACAACCGCGACGACCCGGCTCTTTCCAAGCTTGCGACCCTCAACCACATCCAGCGCGCGCACATGGTGCGGACGCGAGTCGTCAAAGCCAAAACCATGCCCTCGGGACCGGCCCGAATCCGCCACGTAGAGCACACTCTCGTCCGGAGAGAAGGCAAGCCCATTCGGCCGGTCAAAATCGTCAGCTACCAATTCCACGGTGCGCGTGTGAGGATCGATGCGGTAGACATTGTTGCTACCGATCTCGCTTTCGGCACGAATGCCCTCGTAGTCCGAGATAATCCCGTAGGGTGGATCGGTGAACCAAATCGAACCGTCAGACTTGACCACGACATCGTTGGGTGAATTCAGTCGCTTGCCTTGGAAGTGCGTAGCAAGAACTTCATAAGCGCCGTCCAGACCGGTGCGGCTCACACACCGGCCCCCATGTTCGCAGGAAACCATCGCGCCGCCGCGGTCGAGCGTGTGTCCATTGGTGCGTTGCGAAGGCTGCCTAAAGACCCGGAGGCCGTTGGTTTCCGACCAAGTCATCATCCGGTTGTTAGGAATATCGGAGAAGCGCAGTTCCTGGATATTGTTCAGCCAGACGGGCCCTTCCGCCCAGACAAAGCCAGTTGCGATCTGCTCGATCCTTGTTCGCTCGGGGAAAAATCCCGCAAAGACGCGCTCATCCTCCGAAAGAAAATGTTGGTCCACTCCCATGCTCCGGCCCTCCCGTGCCGGTTATTCTCGCCGCAGACGAGAAACTTCAATGTTTCTTCTCATTACGCCATGAGTCATCTCACGCAACGGTAACGATATCGACAGCGGTTCGTCCCGCAGGGAAGGCTCCATGCGAAAACACAGCCGGTAGCAGGCGCTATCAGTATAGTTGCTCGAATAAGGGCCCGCGACACGTCCCACCCCTGAATAGAGATTTTATATCTAAGATATCATATGCCTCATCAGGAGCCCAAGACTTTGTTAGCCGGAGCGCTTCGCTTTGCGATTATAAGTTGCATCGGCCATGCGCACCGCGTTACCAAAGACGTTCGATTCGCTCTAAAGGCAAGGAAATTTGCATGACAGTCGTTCGCGTCGTCGCCGCGCTCATCACCGCCTGCCTCCTCGTGGGCTGCAGCAGTGCCAAAGGTGACTGGCGCGCGCTACAACGCTATGTGGCGTACTGATCGCTCCTGCGCCTCGGGCTATTATGATTGCGGTCTCCGAACCAGCAATCAAGCTAGCCTCCACGGCGCGCGCAACGATAGAAACTGGCACTGAGCGAGCGATCGGCAGGTCACCCACACCATCGGGTATCAGCCGAAGGATATAGCCCTATGGAGGCATACGAATGTCCAGATTGGAGTTAATCCCCTTTTTATCATGACATGACGCACGAACGGGAATAATATGTGTTGCAAATGGATTGCAAAAAATCCAGGGGGGGCAACAGGTGTCCATTAATCCAGACACAAAACGCCGTAGGGCGCGTAATGCGCCGACCGTAATCGTTATAGAACAACATACACTCGCACGTACGACGATTGTCAGACTTCTCGAACATGAGCTGGCTGGCTGGCACTTTATTGATATGGTCTCGATAGAGACTCTCGATAGTGCGCTCGGAATGGACGTTCGGCTCATCGCCATTGATCTCGCCGGTCGTACGCTAGACAGTGCAAGCCTCAATGACGACCTCGATGCTATAAGAGAACGTTTTCCTGAGGCATCTATCGCACTCCTCTCGAACACGGACGATACGTTCGTCGCGTCACAGGCGCTTGAGATGGGGATTCGCGGCTATTTCACGACCTTCATACCACTGGACGTTGCGCTCGCGGGCATGCGTCTCGTACTTGCAGGCGGCGTCTTCTATCCGCATCCTCTCGTTGCCGCGCCCAGCCGCACCGTCGTCGGACGCAGCAGGCCGCAAGACGAGCCGCGCAAGGTGATCAACGGCAATACCGAATATCTGACGATTGCCGACTTCACGCCCCGTGAGGCGGATGTGCTGGCCGAGTTACAGTGCGGGCACCCCAACAAGGTTATTGCCGGCAAGCTCAACTTATCGGGACACACGGTGAAAATGCATCTGCAGCATATCATGCGCAAATTGCAGGTTCAGAACCGGACGGAGGTCGTCGCTCGTCTCGGTCAGAAAATGGCGGCGGAACACGATGTTACGGCCAATTAGCAGGTCTAAGCGTTTCCGCGCGACGTCTTCTCCAGCATTTCGCTCAGCGTCGCCGCAGCCAGCATGGCTTCGGCGAGCAGCTTCTTGAGTTTCTGGTTTTCCTCCTCCAGCGCTCGTAATCTTCTAGCATTAAACCCGACATTCTTGAACTGCAGTGATTGCCAGCGATAGAACGTCGGCTCGCTGATGCCATGCCGGTGACAGACTTCGGCCACGGTCGTCCCGGCCTGGTGTTCTTTTAGAATTCCTGTGATTTGACCGTCGTCGAACTTTCTCTTACCCATCGCCACGCCCCTTCGACGGACGCGCACCTTGGGAAAACCGAGCCGGCGGAGCGTCGATCCGGCATCGTATCGCGCTCGCGATCATTCGCTCGCCGCCACCCATTTCAATCTTCGCGGAATGCGCGGTTGAAACTGTCGAGGAGCGGCCTCAGCGCATAGAATGCAACGCTGCTCTCGCCCGTCTCTATCAGCGCCTGCGCCGGCATGCCTGGAACAAGCTCGACATCGCGCATCTTCGCCAACCGTTCATCGGTCACGCGGATGGTCGCCGCGTAATAGGGTTGGCTTGTCTGCTTATCGACGAGGCGATCGGCCGAAACATAGTCGACGATACCCCTAAGCAGCGGAACCCGGCGTTGGTTATAGGGAAGCAAGTGTACTTGAGCTTCAAGGCCCGGATGGACAACATTGATATCTTCCGGTCGCACCCGCGCCGAAACCACTAGACGGTCTTCGCGTGGGACGAGGTCAACGAGGGGTTGCCCCTCGCCAATGACGCCGCCTGCCGTGTGGATACGCAGATCCATGATCGTTCCATCTGCCGGCGCCCGGATAGAGGTCCGCATTAGCTGATCGTCGATCGCCCGCAGGCGTTCACTGAGCTGCAGTATCTGCGTTTCGGTTTCCCGCATGCCTTGGGAAACTTCATTCAGGCGATCACTTTCAAGCTTCACGAGATAGGCCTGGCTTTCGCTGATCACCTGATAAGCGCGAGAAATCTGCGCGATGACCTCCCCGAGCTGGCCGTCGAGATCCGCCTTTTCACGGTTAAGGACCAGCAACCGGCTCTTGCGCTCGAGTCCCTTGACCGCAAGCGGCGTTACAATCTCCAGTTCCTGGCGGGCAATCTCAACCCGTTCGGACAGGGCGGCCTTTTGCGCCGTAAGCCCAGTGATTTCCTCCTGTACCTGCTCCATCTTCTTCTGCGTGATCGCAATCTCGGATTGCAATACCTGCCGGCGTGTTTCGAAAATTCGCTGCTGACCGCTCAGGATGCCATCCACCGACGGGTTGCTGTGCCGAACCTCCTCGATATCGATCGGGTAGACTACGCGGTCCAAGCCCTTCTGCTCGGCAAGCAGGCGGGCATGGCTCGCCTTGGCATCCCAAAGTTGGCCCTGCAGGCTATCGCGTTCCGAACGCGACTTCGTGTCGTCAAGCTGGAACAGCACCTGCCCGGCCTTTACTGCATCGCCGTTCTTCACAAGGATTTGGCGTACGATGCCGCCCTCGAGATGCTGGATAGTCTTGCGGCTTGATTCTGGCTCGACGAGCCCAGATGCGATCGCTGCGCTCTTAAGCGGGGCGAAGACCGACCATGTGCCGAACCCGATAATGAACACGCCTATCAGTAGATTTCCGACCAAAGCCACCCTGCGAAGCCGCGACATTGGCGATGGCGCCGCCAGGAGCGCATTGCCCTGCGCGCCGTGGGGCGAATAGCTGACCAGCCGCTTCAAACTTGTACCGGCGAGAGCGGTCCGGCGCATCATACTGAGTGCTCCGGTCATACGTGCGGGAATGTCGAATTGAACGAGGGCCATGGCGCTTATCCTTGTGTCCCTGTCTGCGACGGCGGCTGGAGATAGGTGTCGTAGATGTGATCGCTGTCGCCAAAGGCGTCGACAGTTCCGTTGCGCATGATCGCAATCTTGTTGGTCACGGGCAGCAGCCCCATCCGGTGGGTAATGATGACGACGGTCATCCGACGGGACTTCATGCGCTCGATCGCATTGAACAATACGCGCTCGCCATCAAAGTCCAGACTGGAGTTCGGATCGTCGAGCACGACAAGCGACGGATTACCGTAGGCCGCCCGCGCCAGACCAAGTTGCTGCCGCTGTGCCCGCAAAAGCAAAGCGCCGCCGTCACCGATATCCGTGTCGTAGCCTTGTGGGAGCCGCATGATCGTATCGTGGAGTCCGACCAGTTTCGCGGCTTCGATCGCCTTGCCGGCATCGCCCCCGTCCAAGCGTCCAATCACATCTTTGATCGCGCCGCCGAAGAGTTCGATATCCTGTGGCAGATAGCCGATGTGCCCTGCCCCGCCGCAAAGCCGCAGCGCCGATATGTCAACGCCTCCGAGAAGAGCACAACCGCCTGTCGGCTGAAGGACGCCGGCCATGATACGCCCAAGTGTCGATTTGCCGGATCCCGATGCGCCGATAAGGGCGACGCAATCGCCAGGAGCAAGGCGAAGATTGACGCCTTCCAAGAGGTTGTTTTCCTTGAAGGGAAGCTTAAAGGAGACGTTGTCGAGAAGGAGACCGCTCGATTCCGGCACCGGCACGATGCGGGCATCGCTGCCGGACTGGACGGCGATGAGCATTTTATTCAATCTGTTGAAGGCCTTGCGCGCAAACGCAAACGACCGCCACGCGCCAATCGCACCCTCCACCGGAGCCAGACCGCGTCCAAGGAGGAGGCTTGCCACGAAGATTATGCCGGGGCTGCTGTTGGCCTCGAGTACGAGCCATGTGGCGGCGCCCATCACCAGAATCTGCGTCAACGTGCGTACTGATTTCGAGAATGCGAGTATGATTTCCGTCCGGTGCATGGCGCTGTCCTGCGCCTTGCGAGCAAGTTCGGCGTCGCGATAGACAATCTGCGCAGCGCCATCCTGCATGCCCATCGAGCGGATGACCTGAATGTATTTGAGGGCGGTTGCGAACTTGGAATAGCTCCTCGCCAGCGCAAAATTTGCATGTGCCAGCGGTTCGCGTGTAGCAAGCTCAGTGAGCAGTGCAAGCAGCAGCAGCGAGACCGCGCTAACCAGGCCGATGACTCCAAGCAATGGGTGCACCATAAAGAGCAGCAGCAGGAAAACCGGCGCCCAGGGAACATCGAAGAGCAGAGCGCTTGCGGGGGAATCGAGAAATTGACGCAGCGATGCGAGATCGCGATAACAATCGGTGGCGGTCCCGGTATCCGCTCGTGCGGCGTATTCGAATGAAGCCGTCAGTACCATCGGGCGGAGCCGATGATCGAGCCAGCTGCCGATCCGTGAGAGTGCGGCGCGCCGCACGATGTCAAGCGCGGAGCCAACCACTACCGCCGCGGCAATTATCAGCGTCAGCATCACCAGGGTGTCGGCACTACGGCTCGACAGGACGCGATCATAGATTTGCAGGAGGTAAATCGAGGGGGCGAGCAGGAAGAGGTTGTAACCGCAGCTGTAGATGAAGACGAGCCCGAAGGCTCCGGC
Source organism: Phyllobacterium sp. (assembly GCF_037994425.1). NCBI lineage: Bacteria > Pseudomonadati > Pseudomonadota > Alphaproteobacteria > Hyphomicrobiales > Phyllobacteriaceae > Phyllobacterium > Phyllobacterium sp. Next base: position 144 of record NZ_JBBNAM010000314.1, on the reverse strand, counting down.
ACAGGCGCGGAGCGCGAGGACCAGATGCGTCGGTTGGCGCTGGGATTGTATGATGTTCGTTGTCATATCAGGATCTCAATACTCAGGGTACTGACAAGGCAGACGCGTGGTCATACCATCCGGGGAAGTGGGATCGCCGGCACC
>NZ_JBBNAM010000313.1:0-1790 GCF_037994425.1 Phyllobacterium sp. | reverse complement strand
TTTCAACGCGCGCTCGGAACAAGGCGGAGGCGACTTTTGTTCCTTCCAAGTAGCACTGCCGACGTAGAAGCATGACATCGAGGATAGCGTTATGGGTGCGGATCCGCGACGGCGGCCTAGCGGCGAAATGATAACGAAGATCGCCCGATAGTCGGGGTTCCTCTCCCACGATCAGGATGGAAAGCTCCCGGATGTGGTTCGACCATGTTCGCGCTATGTATGACCCGGCCGACGCATGTTTGATGCGCGGGTTCCAGACGCCCGCGCATTTCTACCTGCAGAGCAGTTCTGACATCCGACACGCGTTCTTAATGGAGTAACCGTCCCGATCATTGTTGAAATAAACCCAGACGGTCTTGGCGCCGCATGTGTGTATGCGTTCGGCCCACACTTTAAGCTCGTCGTCGCTGTAGTCATGGCGATACCACTGCTTGATCCCGTGGAATCTAACATAGATGTCGTCTGAAGTCCGTACGAGTTCATCCGGCAGCCGGGGCCCACTGCATGAACAGAAAATGACCTGGGCGGCGTTGAATGCTTGGTAGACGTTCGCGTTCCACCAGCTCTTGTGCCGAAACTCGACAACATTTCTGCAACGCGGGTCGAGTTGTGAAATGATCGAATGCAAGAGTTCCGGACTGTAACGCAAACTAGGCGGCAGTTGAAAAAGAAAGCATCCCATCTGAGATCCGAGAAGGTCAGCGATGTAGCCGAAATCTTTAATGAGGATCGCTGTATCCTCGAATCGCTTGATATGGGTTATCAGTTCGCAGACTTTGATGGTGTAAATGAAATTGGGCTCCGCCTGGCGGATCCAGGTCTTTACTGCACTGACTGTTGGCCAGGAATAGAACGGGGCGTTTAGCTCGACAGTGCTGAAATGGTCCTGATAAATAGCGAACCATCGGTTCGCCGGAACTTCTGCTGGATAGAAGTTCCCTTTCCAATGCCAATAGTACCACCCGGAACAACCGATATGGATGCTTCCGGCTAGCGGATCGGCGGCCATGACCTCGGCGGCGTCCGGGCTTGCAAGGCGAACCTTGTGCATTTTGTTAGCTCGTTCAAAATTCGCTTCCCGCTGGTTTTGCCGGCGCTCTTTACGCCGAGCCCGTCGGGCAGCGATTTCTTCTGCTGTGCGTTCTGCCAAGATATAAGCCTCCTGGTCGAGGTACGCGCAAGTCGGTGATATCACTTGGTCACCAGTGGACGATTTACGCCAACGGTCTAACAGGCCAAGGACCGAAAGGTTTCCTGCGGAAAGGCGTGAAAGACATGAGGGCATGATACCATCAGCTAATGCGCAAACTGACGCTCCACCCCGAGCCTTTACTTGAGCGCCGCCCTGCTCGACGACCCCTACATCCGCATCGGCGATACAGCTTATGCGGCCGCCAAGTACGGTGCCATGCTGCCCGCTACTGCCACTTGTTCCACAGCGTCGGGGGCACCTGTTCAAGAAGACCCCGGCCTTCCGCCCGCTTAATAGCTGGCAGTTTGATATCCGGGATGACAACATGCGCCACCGAAGGCCTAGTTTCCCCGCCAACGAAGCAGATCAAAAAAAGCCCTGCTGGGGACGCAGGGCGAGAAGGGAAATGACGGCTTTGAGAGGGGTTAATTCGCTCAGAGCGCTACTCAAACGCGGGGTGATCGCTTTGGTTTCGCCGGCTCCGGCGATCACGCTGCCGCTGCGAGCGGTGACTTTACCATCAGGCGATTAAATAAGGGAAAGCTTAAAACGACAATTAAACCCTATGTGACGATCGGCACGGGTAGCTGGTTGAATG
>NZ_JBBNAM010000312.1:0-3141 GCF_037994425.1 Phyllobacterium sp. | reverse complement strand
TAGTAGGATTCCTCTAACTGACAATTGATGGTGAACTCAGCGACGCTTGCCTCATTGGGCAGATCAAGCAGCATTGCCGTTATTCGGGCGATATCGGCCGGATCGGTCATGAGCTTGTCGTCGCGATTGGTGATCTTGCGCGCCATATCCGTTGCGACGAACCCAGGGCAGATCGCCGTCGCGCGGATGCCGAGATCCCATCCGGTATGACGAATGCCGTGCGCAAGCGCGACGGCCGCAAATTTGGAAACAGAATAGAGGCTCGCGGTTGAGGACTTGACCCGCTTTCCCGACAGTGAAGCAAGGATGATCACACGACCGCGGCCGCTTTTGCCAAGCGCGTTCCAGGCCGCAGCCGCAAGCCTTCTCGGCGCCTTGACATTAACCTCGAGCATTTCATCGAGATCGGCGTCTGTCGCCTCGATCACATCCTTCGCGATCATGATGCCCGCATTGGCGATGACGGCGTCAATACGGCCAAATCTCGCCAGGGCCTGCGCCGTCCAGCGCGCTTCAGCACCAGGTTCGCTCGCATGATAAGCGACAACCTGAACCCGTTCGCGATCCGCCCATTCGGGCAGCTGCGGCGCTCGCATGGCGAGCGACAGGTTCCATCCGGCATCACCAAGGACGCGCGCGATCGCCTCGCCTATGCCTCGGCTTGCGCCTGATATAAGAGCCACGCGTGGTGTTGCCATTCCTTGCTCCCCAACCTAACTCATTCCAACCAGCTTGCGATAGGCGCGGCGAAGAATATCCATGAGCTGTGCCTGTTCTTCCTGCGCAATGAAGGAAAAGAAGTCCTTTGATTGCTGTGTGACGATCGGTCGAATCCTCGCAGCAAGTTCAGCACCTTTGGCCGTCACGAAGAGTTCGTGGGCCCGCCGTTCGCGCGCCGAGGTCTGCCGCGTCAAAAGATCATGATCGATCATCTGCTCGATCAGGCGCCCCATGGCGGAGCGATCCTTCATGATGATCTGCGCGATGACGGAGGGTCGTATTCCAGGGTGGCTGTCGACGAGAAGCAGCGTCGTGATCTTCCCAGTCCCGCGCGCCACATCAAGGCCATCCAATCGCTCGTCGAGATCACGGGAAACGGCGATGTTCATCGTGCGCACATAAAAGCTCAACGTATCTTCAAGCACGTCGAGATCGACATCTTCGATCGAAGTTGGCTTTCGCGCCTCTAACATGCGGGCAAACTCCGTCCAATCCTTGCCCGGTGTTCGCAGGCAGGGTCCCGGTGGATCGTTATGCAACTTTCAATCCATGCTTCGGTAAATAGTGGACAAATGCAACTAATATTTTTGCGGATGGATGCAAAATGGCGATCAAAAATCAAGCCTGCCCGTTTTAGCGGCAGAAACTCGATAAAACGGGCAGAAAAACCGCATTGCCGCGCAAGGATCAGGCAGCTGGTTCCCACTGGCTTCCCGGAATGGCCGAGACCAGTTTCTGGGTGTAGGCGTGCGCCGGATTGCGGAAGATTTGCGAAGGTGGCCCATGTTCCACGATCTTGCCGCGATACATCACCGCGATATCATCGCATATCTGGCTTGCGACGCGCAGATCATGGGTAATGAAGACCATCGCCACGTTCAGGAGCGTCTGAATTTGCGTCAGAAGTTCGAGGATCTGTGCCTGGATCGAAACGTCGAGCGCCGAGACGGCCTCATCGGCAACAAGCAGGACCGGATCGAACATCAGCGCGCGGGCAATGCCAATACGCTGGCGCTGTCCTCCCGAAAACTCATGCGGGTAGCGATCATAAGAGCCTTCATCAAGACCGACGAGTTTAAGAAGGCGCATCGCCTTGTTCCTGGCTTGGCTGGCGCTTGTGCCATGGGCCATCGGCCCGACAACGAGGATCTGTCCAATGGTGTGACGTGGATTGAGCGAGGCAAACGGGTCCTGAAAAATCATCTGGATATAGGGTCGCATCGAGCGAAATTCATCGGGCTTCAGCGGCGCGATGTCCTGACCGTTGAAAAGGATCTTGCCGCCATCTGAGTCCATCAGCTTGAGGAGAACCCGCCCCAGCGACGATTTGCCGGAACCTGACTCTCCGACAACGCCGAGCGTACGCCCCTTGCGGATGGTGAAACTCACATCGTTAACCGCATGGACCGTCCGGCCCTTGGCGAAGAAGCTGCCTGCGCTTTTATAGACCTTGTTGAGCTTTTGCACGTCGAGGACGACAGGCGCTTCATCATTGCTTGCTCTATCCTTATCGCGCATGCGCGGCACGGCCGCCGTCAGTCGCTGGGTATAAGGATGGGAAGGGTGATTGAGGACATCGAATGCCCTCCCCTGTTCGACGATCGTCCCCTTTTCCATGACCACGACCCGATCGGCGATCTCGGCCACGACACCGAAATCATGCGTTATGAACATCACGCTCATGTTCTTCTTGCGCTGGATCTTGCGGATTAGGTCGAGAATTTGCGCCTGTGTCGTTACATCGAGCGCGGTTGTCGGTTCGTCCGCGATAAGCACGTCCGGCGAAAGCGCCAGCGCCATCGCAATCATGACGCGTTGTCGCTGACCACCTGAGAGCCGGAAGGGATATTGGTGCTGCATGAGCACCGGGTCAGGCAGGCCGACTTCCAAAAGCAGGTCAAGAACCGCACTGGCACGACTTTCTGGCGTGCCGACCTTGTGCACCTCCATGACCTCGGCAATCTGGTCGCCGATCGTCATCAACGGGTTCAATGCCGAAAGCGGGTCCTGAAAGATGATCGAAACGGCCCGGCCACGCAATTCGCGAACATCGGCCTCCTTGGCCTTGAGAATGTCGATGTTCTTGAAGCGGATCGCGCCCGCGCTGGCGCGTATCGAGGACGGCAAAAGACCCATGATGGCATTTGCAGTTACAGATTTGCCCGACCCTGACTCGCCGATGATGCAAAGGATTTCACCGGCATGAAGATCAAATGTGATATCCTTGACAGCGTAAGGGCGTTCCATGCCGCTCGGCAAATCCACCGTCAGGTTTTCAATGCTCAGAATTGCATTTTTGCCTGTTGCAACGCTTCTTTGACCTGCGGACTCCATCATTCCAATGACCTTTCCTCGTCAAGACAAGACAACTTTCCATCTGGCACGTTCAAGATCAAGCAAGAACCGAGCCAATCTGGCGAC
>NZ_JBBNAM010000311.1:0-27721 GCF_037994425.1 Phyllobacterium sp. | reverse complement strand
TGAATGCGCGGCCAGACATCTCAGTTTTACGGATGCTGGCGACGAACTGGGGTATACGCAGGCCGCCATCAGCAATCACGTCCGCGCCCTCGAACAATATATCGGACGACAACTTTTCATACGTTATCCGCGCAGCCTGAAGCTCACGGAGATAGGTGAGGCATTTCTACCCACACTGCGGCAGGCGCTCAACCAGATTGATTTCGCGACAGAAGCGATACTCGCCTCGGCCCGTCGTCGGACTGTGGTTATCTCCTGTCCGACCAGCCTGGCGGAAAACTGGTTGGCCAACTGTATCGCGGGCTTCAGCAAAAAATACCCCGAATTCGAAATTCTGTTGCATGGCTCCATCTGGGAAGAGCCCGCCGAGCAGATCGCCGACATTGTGATCTCGATCCGACGTTACGACAATATCCCGCCCACGGGCATCCAACTTTGGGCCGAAACGACTTTATTACTTTGCGCACCGCAGTTTCTGACCGGACCTAAGGCGTTGGTCACTCCTTCCGACATACTCAAGATGAACTGGATATCGGTCCACGGAAGACAGGAACTCTGGCAGGACATGGCAAATGCCCTTGGAATCGACGCCGGTGGAAACGAAAAGCGTCTGTCGACGAACTCGACGAACATCGCGCTTGAACTTGCGGCGAGCGGCGCCGGTTGTATCGTCACCACGCGCTCGCTGGCGCGCACATATGTGGAGCGCGGGCTCCTGGTCGAGCCATTTGCGACAAGGCTGGCGAGCCCGTGGAACTACTACTTGGTCGATAGCCCCGTGTCGAAGGGCGTTGTCATCAAAAAAGTCAGAGAATGGATCATTGAGCACGCAAAGGCGGCAGGCGTTTGAAATCCCGTGCCGCCTGCGGTTCGCCCATTCAATCTAGCAAAACCGTTGTGGGCAACAATCTAAAATTGATGGATCAATGACGTTGTTTTATTTGGCCATTCGCGAGACAAACAGATCAGATTCCGGTCTTTGGGCGCTTCCGAAGCAGGTTGGGGGGTCCTAGAATGGGGGTAATCAGCGGGGAATGAACGCTGGCGGCAACAATGGCTCCCGAAGCCCGAGAGTTAAGGAATCCGAATGCGTACACATGCCCAAGCTGTGGTCATCGGCGGTGGTCTCATCGGCTGCTCGATCCTCTATCATCTGGCAAAGCTTGGCTGGTCGGACATTGTGCTCCTCGAGCGTGATGAACTGACCTCAGGTTCGACATGGCACGCGGCTGCCAACATTCATGGTCTTCATGATTCGACCAACATCAGTCGCCTGCAGCATTATACGATGGCGCTTTATAAGGAGCTTGAAGTCGAAACGGGCCAGGGTTGCGGCATCTTCCAGCCGGGCTCTCTCTATCTGGCACAGACCGAGGCGCGAGAGCATCAATTGCGGCTCCAGGAAGCCAAGGCGCGCAGATACGGGATGAATTTCTACGGTATAGACAGAACCGACGCGGAACGACTGCATCCTCTCGTCGATTTCGACGGCATTCGTTGCATCATGTTTGAGCCGGAGGGCGGCAATGTCGACCCTTCGGGAGTTACGATGGCCTATGCGGCGGGTGCCCGCCAGCGCGGCGCCGAAATTCATCGGTTCACGCCGGTTACCGGCACCGAGCAGCAGGCCGACGGAGCTTGGATCGTACGCACGCCGAAAGGCGATATTCGCACCGATTGGGTCGTCAATGCCGCCGGTCTCTGGGGGCGGGAAGTCGCTGCCATGGCCGGCCTTCAGCTTCCGCTGATGCCGACCGAGCATCAGTATTTCGTCACTGAGACGATACCTGAGATAGCAGCGCTGGACCGGCGACTTCCCTCGGTGGCTGACCGCGACGGCGAATACTATCTCAGGCAGGAGGGTCTTGGACTGCTTGTAGGCGCCTACGAGCGGAACATGAAGCTCTGGGCCGAGTCGGGCACGCCGCTCGGTTTCGGCCATGAACTCTTCCCGGATGATCTGGAGCGCATTGAGGACAACATGATGCGCGCCATAGAGCGCGTTCCCGCGGTCGGTACGGCGGGCGTTAAACGTGTCATCAACGGTCCGATGATCTGGTCGCCCGACAGTGCGGTGCTGTTCGGGCCCGTTCCTGAACTCAGGAACTATTTCTGCTGTAACGGCATTATCCCCGGTTTCTCCCAATCAGGGGGCATGGGCAAGCTGGCCGCGGAATGGATGATCGAAGGGGAACCTTCGCTTGACATGTTCGGCTGGGACATGGCCCGCTTCGGCCATTGGGCGGGCAAGGACTTTACCAAGGCACGCGTTCAAGACCAGTATAGCCACCGGTTCAAGATTCATTTTCCCAATGAGGAACGATCGGCGGGGCGGCCAGTCAGGACACGTCCGGCTTACGCGAAGCAAAAGGAGATCGGCGCGCTCTTCGGACTCAACTTCGGTTGGGAACACCCGCTGTGGTTTGCGAACGAGGATGAGCCAAAGGAGGAAACGGCAGGTTTCACCCGCCAGAACTGGTGGCACCCCGTCGGCCGCGAGGCCCGGATGCTGCGCGCCAATGCCGGCATCATCGATATATCAAACTTTGCTAAGTATGAGGTCGAAGGAACTGGTGCAGCTGACTGGCTTAACGGGCTTTTTGCCAACCGGATGCCGACAGAGACGGGCCGCTCATGCCTGACCCCGCTGATTGGAAAGCGCGGGGGCGTCGCCGGTGATTTCACCGTCACCAAGATGGGCACCGAGCATTTTATGATCTTCGGCTCGGGCATGGCTGAGCGGTTTCACCAGCGTTTCTTCAAGGCTGTCCCGCTGCCTCCAACTGTTGACTTCACCTCCCGAACGGAGGCGATGTGCGGATTCAACGTTGCCGGCCCGAAGTCTCGCGAACTTCTGTTGCGGCTCACCAATGAAGACCTGTCGACTCCGTCTTTTCCTTTCATGCGCTCGCGTCGTATGATGGTCGCCGGTGTAGAGGTCATTGCGCTGCGTGTATCCTTTACCGGCGATCTCGGTTGGGAACTCTATTGTCCGTCGGATAAGCAGCTCGTGCTCTACGAGGCGCTGCTCGAGGCCGGGAGAGACCTGGGTGCCGGGCCCGTCGGTTCAAGGGCGTTGATGTCCCTGCGGATCGAAAAGGGCTATGGCAGCTGGGGCCGCGAATATTCGCCCGAATACTGGCCGCACGAAAGCGGTCTCGATCGGCTCATCAAGATGGACAAGGGTGATTTTCTCAATCGCGATGCCTACGCCGCGATTGCGGCGACGCCGTCCCGCGACAGGCTCGCCATGGTCGCAATCCGCGCCGATGACGCAGATGCCACAGGTGGAGAGCCAATATTCCTGCCGGACGGAACACCGGTCGGCCAGGTGTCATCGGGCGCCTATGGCTATTGCGTCGAGATGTCGTTAGCGCTGTGCTATCTCAGGGCTGGCACCACGAAGCCGGGCGACAAGGTCATCGTAGCGATCCTTGGTCGACCGCATGAGGCCGTGATTTTGGAGCGTCCCCCGTTTGATCCGGACGGCCAGCGGCTGAGGGCGTAAAAAAGCGGCACATTCGAGGTATCGGCATGCGGTATTCGGCACTTTCGGTTTTCCTGAACGGACTTCGTGGCAACAAAGACTGGAAGCCCGCCTGGCGCCAGCCGGATCCAAAGCCCCATTATGACGTGATTCTCGTTGGCGGAGGCGGTCATGGGTTGGCGACGGCTTATTATCTCGCCAAGGAACACGGAATAACTGACGTGGCAGTCTTGGAAAAATCCTATATCGGTTCAGGCAATGTCGGGCGCAATACCACGATCATCCGCTCCAACTACCTGCTGTCAGGCAATAATCCATTCTACGAGCTTTCGATGAAGCTTTGGGAAGGGCTCGAGCAGGATTTCAATTTCAACGCCATGGTGTCCCAGCGTGGCGTGCTCAATCTTTATCATTCCGACGGGCAGCGCGACGCGTATACCCGGCGTGGCAACGCCATGCGCTTGTATGGCGTCGATGCCGAGCTTCTTGACAGTGCCGCAGTGCGGCGGATGCTGCCCTTTCTCGATTTCGACAATGCGCGCTTCCCCATACAGGGAGGTCTTCTGCAGCGGCGCGGCGGTACGGTGCGCCACGACGCCGTGGGCTGGGGATACGCGCGCGGTGCCGATAGGCGCGGCGTCGATATCATCCAGAATTGCGAAGTCACCGGCATACGCCAGAAAGACGGCCAAGTTGCTGGCGTTGAGACCACAAGGGGTTTCATCGCCTGCAACAAACTGGCGCTGGCGGCGGCAGGCAACTCCTCGCGTGTCGCCGAGATGGCTGGCATCAGGCTTCCGATTGAAAGTCACGTGCTGCAAGCCTTCGTATCAGAAGGCTTGAAACCGTTTATAGACGGTGTGGTTACTTTCGGCGCCGGACACTTCTATATCTCGCAGTCGGACAAGGGCGGCCTCGTGTTCGGCGGCGACATCGACGGTTACAACTCCTATGCCCAGCGCGGTAATCTGACGACCGTCGAACATGTGGCCGAGGCGGGCAAGGCAATGATCCCTGGCCTGTCGCGTGTTCGCGTCCTGCGCTCCTGGGGCGGCATCATGGATATGTCTATGGATGGCTCGCCCATCATCGACCGCACCGGCCTCGAAAATCTCTATCTCAATGCGGGCTGGTGTTATGGCGGCTTCAAGGCGACCCCTGCCTCCGGGTTCTGCTTCGCCCATCTGATCGCCCGCGGCGTACCGCATCGGACCGCAGCCGCTTTTCGTCTCGACCGCTTCGCCCGGGGCTATTTGCTCGACGAAAAAGGTCAGGGCGCCCAACCAAACCTGCACTGACGGGTGGACCGAGGATCACGAACATGGCAAGCATCGTTCCCTGCCCGCATTGCGGCAGTCGACCCAGGGAAGAATTCACCGTCAAGGGAGCTGCGCTTCCCCGGCCTGCTCCTGAAGCAGGAAAAGACGCCTGGCTCGCTTACGTGTATCTGCGCGATAACCCCCGGGGCTCCCATCGAGAATATTGGCACCACACGTCCGGCTGTCGTCGCTGGCTGGTGGTCACGCGCGATACCGCCACGCACGAGATCACCGCGTGCAGCGACGTGGCAGATACAAGTGGTGTGAAGCCATGACATTCCATCGTCTTGCCGCCGGGGGCCTGATTGACCGCAACAAGCCGCTCTCATTCTCATTCGACGGCAAAACCCTGACGGGCTATGAGGGCGACAGCCTCGCATCAGCGCTGCTCGGAAACGGCCAAGTCTTGGCAGGCCGCAGTTTCAAATACCATCGTCCTCGGGGCATCTTGACCGCAGGCGCTGCAGAGCCGAATGCGCTGATGACGATCGGTAGGGCTGGACGGACGGAACCAAATACCCGAGCCACCATGCAAGAACTCTATGAGGGTCTCGAAGCAAAAAGCCAGAACCGCTGGCCTTCACTCGACGTCGACATCGGCGCTGTGAATGGCCTTCTTGCTCCCTTTCTAGGGGCCGGTTTCTACTACAAGACTTTCATGTGGCCGGCCGTGCTTTGGGAAAGGCTCTACGAGCCCTTCATTCGCCGCGCAGCTGGCCTCGGTCGCGCCACCTACGACGCTGACCCGGACACCTACGATAAATGCTGGGCGCATTGTGATCTTCTGATTGTCGGCGCCGGAGGAACAGGCCTTGCTGCGGCCCTTACTGCGGGACGCGCGGGCGCGCGAGTCATTATCCTCGACGAACATGCGCGTGCGGGGGGCGGACTCCTTTGCGAACGAGCCACGATCGGCGGATGGTCCGCCGCCTCCTTTGTTTCAAACTGTCTGGCGGAGCTGGCTTCCCTGCCAAATGTCGAGGTTCTGACCCGTACCACAGCCTTCGGATGGTACGACGGAAACGTCTTCGGCGCCGTGGAGCGCGTTCAGAAGCACGTTCACGAACCAGACCCCTCTCGTCCAGTCGAACGGTTGTGGCGCATCATCGCCAAACAGGCACTTCTGGCTTCGGGAGCCGAGGAGCAGCCGCTGATATTTGGCGGCAATGATGTCCCGGGCGTAATGATGGCGAGCGCCATGCGCAGCTACCTCAACCGTTACGGGGTCGCACCGGGCAGCAATGTCGCGATTTTCACAACGAATGACAGCGGCTACTCGCTGGCCGGCGATCTGGAGGATGCAGGCGTGACGATCGCCGCTATTATCGATAGTCGAAAAGACGGCCCCACGGCCGCTTACTGCGGAAACGCGCGTGTCGTCCAAGGTGGAGTTGTAAGCAATGCTCACGGTCGAAAATCTCTCTCCTCCATTACCGTCCTGAAGGACGGCAGATCTGAGGACCTCAGAGTGAATTCGCTAGCCATGTCCGGCGGCTTCAGTCCTGTCATCCACCTCGCTTGCCACCGCGGCGGAAAGCCCATGTGGTCTGATACACATGCGGCATTCCTGGCTCCCCAGGATTTAAACGGCCTCGCACTTGCAGGGGCAGCAAACGCTGTCCACGGCATTCAAGCTTGCCTTGATGCCGGTGCAAAAGCAGCAACGGATCTCATCGCAAGACTTGGTATCGCGGCAAAGCAAGCATCCTTCGGCGTCGTCGAGGGAGATATCATCGTCAGGCCGGCACGACCGCTGTGGAAGATTCCTGGCGTTAAGGGCAAGGCCTTCATCGACTTCCAGAATGATGTGCACCGCGACGATCTGAATCTGGCGTTGCGGGAAGGTTATGGTCACATCGAACACGCCAAACGTTACACCACCAACGGAATGGCGACTGACCAGGGCAAACTATCCAACGTCAATGCCATCGGCCTGGTCGCTGAAGCAAGCGGCGTTTCTCCGGCTGACGTCGGCACCACGACGTTCCGTCCGTTCTATACGCCAGTTTCCTTCGGTTCGCTGACTGGCCCATCGCACGGTAAACACTTCCAGCCGGTCCGGAAATCCCCCTTGCATGACTGGGCCAAGAGGAACGGCGCAGTCCTCGTCGAGAGCGGCTTATGGTATCGTTCCGCCTGGTTTCCCCGCCCTGGCGAGAAAGATTGGCGTGAAAGCGTCGATCGCGAGGTAAAAAATGTACGCATCAATGCCGGACTGTGCGATGTCTCGACGCTTGGTAAGATCGAGGTGACTGGTGTTGATGCCGCCGAATTTTTCAACCGCATTTATTGCAATTCCTTCCTTAAGCTGCCGGTCGGGAAGGCACGCTATGGACTGATGCTACGCGAGGACGGGCATATCTATGACGACGGCACCACGAGCCGTCTCGGAGAGAGCCGCTATTTCATGACGACGACGACCGCCATGGCGGCCGGTGTCATGAATCACCTGGAGTTCTGTGCGCAAACGCTTTGGCCGGAGCTCGACGTGCGGCTTGCTTCCGTAACTGATCAATGGGCCCAGATGACGATCGCCGGGCCCAAGGCCCGTACCATCCTGCAGACGATCCTCGATGAGGACATTTCGAACGAAGCCTTCCCCTACCTTGCGGCCAAGGAAATATCGCTCTGTGGCGGGCAGCTTCAGGGCCGCCTGTTCCGCATTTCATTCTCTGGCGAACTTGCCTATGAGCTTGCAGTTCCGGCCGGCTATGGTGGAAGCGTTGCGGATGCCCTGATGCAGGCAGGCAAAGCGCACGGCATCCAGCCCTATGGCGTCGAGGCTCTTTCGGTCCTGCGTATCGAAAAAGGTCACGTCACGCACAACGAAATCAATGGTACGGTCGTGCCGGCGGATCTGGGCATAGCAAGGATGGTATCGGCGAACAAGGCCGATTTCATCGGTAAAAAAATGCTGCTGCGTGAAGGTCTTGATGACCCGGATCGTTTGCTGCTTGTAGGCGTCATGCCGCTGCGATCGACTGACAGCTTTCGCAGCGGCGCACACATTCTCGCGAAGGACGCGACAGCGACGCTTGAAAACGATGAGGGCCATGTCACCTCGACCTGCTACTCTCCGCACATCGGATCCACCATCGGCTTAGCCTTGGTGAAACGCGGAGCCTATCGCCACGGCGAGGACATACTTGTCTGGAACGGCATACGCGACGAGTACACCCCCGGCCGCCTCTGCGATCCGGTCTTTTTCGATAGCGCCAATACGAAGCTGCACGGTTGAGATAGGGGGGTTATGCAGTGGTTGACTTTCGTCTGTCGCCTCAAGCCGCTCTTGAAGGCAAGCGGCCCGTCGTTCGCAATAGCTTCATCCTGGAGGCCTTGCCCGAAGGCCATGTGGTGCAGGTATTAGCCAATCCATGTGACGGTAATATTTGCGCATTCATCGCGAGTCTAGCAAATGGCGCACAATTCGCCGTACGTGCGGCGGCGCCGGGACAATGGTTTATCGTTGGTGACAATGCGCTATCGCATGCTCAGATGCAGGCGCTTTGCGCCTCAATCCCCTCTCATGCGGATGCCATTGATCAAAGCCACGGCCGAGTGCGCATTTCTGCAAGAGGATCCGCGGTCAGGCGGGTTCTGGCCAAAGGCACCGCCGTTGATCTGTCGCCAGACGCATTCGCGGTGGGACACGCCACAACAACGCTTATCACCCATGTTGCCGCACATGTAAGCCGGACTGGTGAGAACGCCTTCGAAATCATGGTACTGCGCGGATTCGCTGAATCGCTTTGGGACGATCTCGACCATATGAGCAGGGATTGTGTCTAAGGAGCGACTCCGCGGAAATCGCAAGCAGTGCTAATCCTTCTATCGATTGGCTTTTTACAACATCTTTGGATTTGGAGCCAGGAAACCCGCGTTGGCAAACGCACTGTCGAACCGATGCCGATATGTGCATCCGGCTTCGCCCGTCACGAAATGACGCAGGCAAGTTTCCCGCGAGGGTTGCTTTGCGGTGCACGGGAGACTGCGATTAATCTGTTTGTCAGAGATATGCCACGTCTGTCGGTAGATATAGACCTACTTATGTCGTGTTTGAGGACGGGGACAAATCTATTGAAACCATCAACGGCGCTGGCTATTCGGCTTCCTGTTGCGTCGGCAGTTGCTTCTTGACCGATTGGGCATCAGAAGGAATGGGAGTCTGGTCTTTCGAAACACTTGCCGTTGTCATCTCTTTGTCAACGGAGGCAGTACGACCGACACACTCGGCCGATGCGGTCGACACGGTAAAACCGAAAGCAGCGGCAAGTACGAGGATTGTTCTCATCGTCCAACTCCTAGCTTTTGTGATGCGCAGCCAGCCTAACCGCTAATCCCGTTTCGGCAAAATCACAGTTTTGTTGGGGTGTGTTCGGTCGCGCCAACCCCGGTTCACGCAAAGGGCGGTTAGAAACATTTCGCACTTGAAAACTTGATGGTCATCCTCGAGGCCAGGCCGTTTTTTTGTGTGGTATCGATGAACGGTAGACGCTGCTTTTTGAGTTCCTGGATGCGATCGATAACCTCATCATCGATGTGAGGTATTTCCATCACTTGGCCCCAGCGCACACGTATGTCACGCACATAGCCCTGCGGCATCTCGGGAACCCAATCGAAGGTGGTGAGGATCAGTTCGACCTTTGGCATCTCCATTTCCTGCTATACGCCAAAGGACGGGCGACCGGCGCGCGGCGAGATCACTGACAACTTTTTTCGTTGCCCGCGTTCCATCATCGCCGCATTCTTATGGAGCCTGACGCGTTATGCTTGATACTCAGCGGCCCGATCGGATCGCCAAATTGGATGCCAAATAGCGGTCATTTAAGTCCAGCGCATTGAAGCGATTCGAACGGCAGATCCACTATATTCTGCGAGCGGTTCCAGATGAACGTTATGCAAACGCACAGACCCGCAGGCTTTGCGAACCGCCGAGGACTCGACCGACTGGGTCAACACCGATCGCATGAAATGCGCGGGACAAGACTTGCGGTCGTTGAGCTACGAGCGCGTAGCGACGGCCTGACGACGCCCAACCTCTCGCCGATAAGGCCACCGACAAAGCCACCCACAAAGCCGTCGCGCCCCCTCAAACAAGGAGCTGGTGGGCAAACAGTCCGCGTCCAGGCATTCAAGCGTTTGCTGGCGTCGTTGGCACCCCCAAACATCCCTATTTCTGATTGATCTATAACAGCGACTTAACAAATATGCCGCGATGCGCCACAGCGGACGTCAAACGCTAGCCCAATGTCGCTTCACTTTTCACCGGCTGCACTTTAGTTGGCAATACGCGCTTTGTGATGGCAGAGCCGCTGGCGTCGAAGACGTGGATGTCTTGCGCTCGGGCAGTAAAGCAGACCGTGTCCATCCTGGCGTAGGAGCCCTCGCCATCAGCCTTGATCAAATATTTTCGATCGGAGCCCGCCACATCGACATAGAGAATTTGTACCTCGCCGAGATGCTCTACGAAATCGATAGTTCCGGTAAACACTGCACTATTCGCTTTTGCTTGCGCGATCTGTGTATTCTCGGGACGAATGCCAATGCTGATCCTATCTCCTGTCGAAACACGATCGGCCTGCAACCCAACGTCCAGAGCAACACCGCAATCCAATATGCATCTCACGGATCCTGTCGAATTCTTTTCGACCTTTCCTTCCAATATGTTCATCGCGGGGGAACCGATGAACTGGGCGACGAAAAGGTTGGCCGGATTCTTATAGAGTTCGGTAGGCGTTCCTACCTGCTCGATATAGCCGTCTTTAAACACAACGATGCGATCGGCCAATGTCATCGCTTCAACCTGATCGTGGGTCACGTAGATCATGGTCACATCCGGCATGCTCTGCTTCAGCTTTGCGATTTCGATCCGCGTTGCGACGCGCAAGGCGGCATCGAGATTGGATAATGGTTCGTCGAACAGAAAGACGCGGGGATTGCGTACGATAGCGCGCCCGATGGCAACGCGTTGCCTTTGTCCGCCGGAGAGCGCCTTCGGCAGCCTTTGCAAATATCTGTCCAGTTGTAGAATTCCGGCCGCGTTGCGCACCCGCTTGTCGATTTCAGCTTTCGACAACCCGGCAATGCGTAGTCCAAACGCCATATTTTCATAGACAGTCATATGTGGATAGAGCGCATAGGACTGGAACACCATGGAGATGCCGCGCTTCGAGGGCGCCACATTGTTGATACGCTCGCCGTCGATGATCAGATCGCCGGACGTAATCGTTTCCAAACCTGCAATCGAGCGGAGCAATGTGGATTTCCCGCAACCCGATGGACCTACGAAAACGACGAACTCGCCCGATCGAATGTCGAGATCTATGCCGTGCAGCACCTCGAGGTTGGAGTAGGATTTGCGTATGTTTCTCAGCGACAAGTCGGCCATTTTTCGTTCCTTTTGCTTTGCGCTTTCGCTTTTCTCAGGGAGCCAGACTGGCCAGGAAACGCGTCATTCGATCCGGCTTTTGGTTGAGAATCTCCATATCGTTCTTGCGTCGAATGGCCCGGCGGACGATTTTAGCTCCCAAGTAGCGCAATGGCTCAGGTGGCAGCTTTGTACGGCGATCAATGCCAACGAGTCCGCATTTGCTCCACTTGTCATCATGCTCCAGCACAAGGCTGGCCATGATGTGGCCTGCGACAGGTGTCTGCGCAATCCCCGTACCGTTGAATCCCATGGCGTAGAAGATGTTCGGATGATCTTTGAGATGATCGAAAACCGGCAGATGCTGTGCCGTGCAATCGATAGGGCCGCTCCAATCATACTGGACCGCAACGTTTTTGAGCCGGGGGTAAACTCGATGCAGCTCGCGAATATTGTCAAATCCCTTGTCGCCGATGCGGTTGAAGCGGGAATCTATACGGTCCCGGTAGGCGATGCCGCCGGTTCCCCTACCGAAAATCACCTGACCTGAAGGCGTGCGCTGATAGTACAGCACGTGGTGCTGCGCATCGCAGATCGATGCACCATCCACCCAACCGATCTCCTCCAATATGTCGGCGGCAGGTGCGGTTGCGATAACCTGGCTGCTGACCACATAGAGATAGGGGTGCAATTCCGGTATCGCCGAAAGCCAGGCATTGGCGGCGAGAACGATTTTATGAGCGGACAATGTGCCCTGTGCCGTGCGTACCTGGGCTGGTCGCCCCGGAACGATTTCAACAACCGGACTGTGTTCATGGACGATGACGCCTTTCGACATCGCAAGCTGGCGCAGACCCACTGCCAGTTTGGCGGGCTGGACAGTGCCTGCCCTGTCTTCCACGATGCCAAGGTAGGAGGCAGCCGAGCCGGTGCGTTGCAGAATATCGGCGCGATCAATTTTCCGAAACCGTTTCTCGTCGAGGGTGCGGCAAACATCGTAGGCTTTCGACCACGCACTCTCCTGGGCGGTGGAGCTTGCGGTCCACAGCCAGCCATCGAGCCGCAAATCCATGTCGACGGTGCCGGCATCCTGGAGAGACTTGAGTTCCTCGATGGCGTCTGCAGTGGCGCGGCACAACATGAGTGCGTCTTCATCACCCACAAGATCGCCCAGCGTGTCGATCTCGGCGAACCAGCTATGGACCTGACCACCGTTTCGTCCCGAGGCGCCCGAACCGCAGAAATCGGCCTCGAGAATAGTGACCCGCGTTTCGGGTGCGCGCTCCTTTATGCGCAGCGCCGCCCAGAGGCCGGCGTAACCTCCGCCGACGATGGCCACGTCGCACGTTTCGCTGCCCTCAAGCGGCGTCGTTACGGCATCGGCACCAATGTTCTGCAGCCAAAAAGAGCGGTCTTCTTTTGCTGCCGCAACGGGCGGTCTCATTTTGATGCTCATCATGCTCAAGCCCTTTGTGCCGTCCGGATGACAGGGTCATATTTTTCGAGGAGCCATTGTGGAATCGGCAGGATCTCCTGGGGGAATCCACCCAGATGCGTGCACGTTTCCGAGGCACGCATGGCGGAACGATGCAGCGAGGTTTGCTCCGACTGGCCTTCAAAAAAGCGCGAGACAAGAAATGTGGCGATAAAACTGTCACCGGCACCGCAGGTGTCAACCACGGATACCGGCACCGAACCGGCGAAGAACAGCTCACTGCCATTGTCGTAAAAGGAGCCGCGCTTGCCACAGGTGATTACCACCTCTCGGGCGCCTGCCCGCTTGAACCGTTCAACGAGCGGCTCCGCCGGCTCGGCTGGATCGTCAGATCCGGATGCAAAAACCAGCGGGACATTATCCAGCGGTAAATCGAAGTGTCGGGTCGAAAGGTCGACGCTGAATCTCACGCCATCTGTCACGAGCTTTCGCACCAGTCTTTCGCTCGCATTCGTACCGAGATGGACCCAGTCCGCCTGGAGCAGTTCACGGTAGTGTTCGCTCTTTGGAAAGTAATCTGCGCCGACGCCGAGCGACTCGAGCAGAAAACGCCGCTCGCCGGCGTCGTCAGCCAGCAATGTCACGGCCGAATTGCCAGTCAGTATTTCGACGTCGTTTCCCACGAGGCCCGCACGCTCGATCTCCCGGAGCATGATGCCGGCTTCCTCATCATGCCCCAAGGCACCAAAATAGCGAGCATTATACCCATGCCGCTTCCATTGAACCGCAACATTGAGGGCATTTCCACCGACCGTGACAAAGCTCTTGGTCAGATAGGCATCGAGGCAATTGTCGCCGACAGCAATCAGATTGGGATTGGCGTTCTGCATTATTGGTCCGCGTGATCGAGAAGAGGAGCAATCGCCTTAAGACAGCGTTGCCAGGCTAAAACGGGATCAAGCGCATAGGAACCGTTGCCGAACGGTTCGAACGTCAGCGTTCCGGTAAACGAACTTGCACCGAGCTCGGCCAGATAGTCATGCAAAGGTAGGTTGCCATCACCCCAAGCGAGATGGCCCGCTGGCGTCCCGTCCACAATGTGGACATGGGAAAGTCGCTTGCCGAATCTTTCGACATAACCGCCCATCGTATCCTTTGCTGTTGCCATCGCAACGAGATCAAGAACCACGTCGATATTATCTGCGTCGATCTCGCGCCAGAAGGCGAAGAGTTCATCTGCGTTGTTGACGATATTGCTTTCAGTGCGCTGCAACGGCTCCAGCAGACACGCAATCCCGTTACCCTTGGCATGGGCGGCGATCCTATTGACCGACTCCATCGAATGGGCTCTCGCACGATCGCTGCTTTCGCACTCAAAGCCGCGCCCGGGCGTCAGAAACAGATATTTCGCGCCTAATTCTGCACAGATGTCCGCAGCATGGAAAAAGCGCTCCACGCTTTTTTCACGATAGGCCATGTCGCCCGAGGCAATGTTGACGGGATAAAGCACCTGCTCCGGCGTAAAGCAATGCACCGTCAGCTGATTGTCGTTGAGGACCGACTTCACTTGCAGCAGACGCAATTGGCTATCATGAAAGAGATCGAGGTGGGGAGCAATTCCCCAGAGTTCCATGCGACTAAACCCCATCTGGCGCAGTTGCTCGGCCACCCATCGGAACGGGTGGTGCTGAAAGGAGAAATTCGCTCCGATAAGCTGTTCACGTTTCAACATTCTCGCTTCTCCATTATTTTCCGATGCCTTCGGCGAGGCCCCGGATGAAGAAGCGTTGCGCGGCAAAAAATACGATGACGATGGGAAGTGCCGACAACGTCATGGCAGCAAACACCACGGCGTAATTTGTTCCGTGCTTCGCCATGATCGATGTCAAGCCGACGGGGAGTGTCTGCAGGTCCGCCCCGCTCGTGAATATCATCGCGAAGAGATATTCGTTCCATGCAAACAGGACGTGCAGGATGACGCAGGACACCAATATCGGCTTGCAAAGCGGCAAGATCACGCGCCAGAAGATCTGGCCTTCGCTCGCGCCATCCATGATGGCTGCCTCATCGAGATCACGCGGGAGCCCGAGCATATAGGCGCGTATGAGAAAGGTCGTGAACGGAATTCGGAACGCTGTATAGAGGATGATCAGCGCCCAATAGGTATTGTAAAGGCCCAAATCCTGCATCATGCGCACAAGCGGAATGACGGCGACCGTCGGACTTAGCATGAGACCACCGAGGACAATGCCAACGAGATAGGGCTTTGCGGGCAAACTTGAACGGGTCAGGCCATATGCGGTCCAGGCGCTGACAAGAACCGTGCAAAATGCCGATCCAAGGGTCACGATTATGCTTGTCGCGATGTAGTTGCGGATGCCCTGGTTCCAGGCGGATATGTAGTTCCCGATCGCAAAGTTCGTCGGAAGCGCAAACGGATTTCCAAAGATTTCCGAATTGCTTTTGAAGCCGTTCAACGCCATCCAGATGAGTGGGTAGATAACCACGACGCCGAGGCTGACGAGAAAGGTGACTAGGCAAACTTTCGCGACCACTTGAACGAAGTCGACGCGTTCCGTCTCGCGGGATGGAAGGGCGACGCTCATAGATGAACCCTCCTCTTCCTTGTATACCAAAGCTGTCCGAACCCGGTTAGCAAGGTGATGACGAAGATGACGGATGCGACTGCAGCACCATAACCGAAGTCATTTTCGATGAAGCCTTGTTGATAGAGCCAGGTTCCAAGCACTTGGCTGCTATTGTTGGGTCCACCAGCAGTCATGACCATGACTTCGTTGAAGACCTGGAACGCGCCGGTAATCGTGACGATCACCATCAATCCCGTCATTTCTCGGGTGAGAGGCATGGTAATGTTCCACAGGCGGCGCCAGGTGCCCGCCCCGTCCATGATTGCGGCATCATAGAGCTCGCGTGGTATCTTCTGGATCGCAATGCCAAACAGCAGGGTCGAATAGCCAAACCCCTGCCACTGGCTCATGGCAATGATGGCATAGATCGCCGTACTCTCTTCGCCCAGCCATGCCCGCGACCAACTGCCCAATCCAACTAGCGTCAGCGCCGAGTCGAGGAGGCCAATGTCCGGCTGGTAGATGAAGTAGAATAGCAAGCCCGTCACGGTGATCGAAATGGCTGAGGGTATGAAGTATACGGCGCGCCAGAACCTGCGCCATTTTTCCTGGTCTAGGCCCTCGATGAGCGCAGCGAGCACGAATGCGCCAAACACCTGGAAGGCTATCGAGATGACCGCATAGAGCGTGTTGTTGAGGATTGCCGTCCAGACGATTGGATCGCTTTGAAGCCGGCGATAGTTGTCGAGACCCACGAATGCGGTTTCGCCGGTGAAAATATCCTGGTTCTTCGTGCTTACGATGAAATTGTCGATGATCGGATAGTAGACGAACCACAGGATCAGGACGAACGCGATCAAAATCCAGCGAAACGACAGCAATTTCGACAACAGGCCGGTCTGATCCCTTTCAGCCTTCCGGCGCAGGGTGAAGCCGATCCTGCCGGCTTCACCCTTATAGTCATGCTTCATGACAGTCATCGTCTGACAGCTTTCTTACTTGGAAGAGGCCGCTGCCTTCTTCACCTGTTCCATGACCTGCTCAGGCGTCTGCGAGCCGCCGATGAGCGCCTGCAGGCCTGAAAGCCAGGCGGCTGCGACGCGCGGCGGGTTGGCCGTATCCAGCCAGGGCATGAGATAGGAGGAGTCTGCAATGACCTTCAGGCCGCCGACGACCGCCGGGTTCATTGCCTCCGCAGAATAACCGCCAACGGTAGCGCTTGGCTGACCATAAGGCGGCGCCGACAGGATCTTGCCGTTTTCGGGAGACGTGACAAACTTCATGAAATCGATGGCGAGCGGAATTTGTTTGGAAGCCGCGTTGATCATGTAACCCTCCGGTGCGCCTTCGATCGACTTCTCGTCGCCCTTGGCGTCCTTCGGCGTGGGCAATTTGAAGTAGCCGAAATCGCCCTGTTTCAACGCGCCGTCAGCAGTGCTCTGGTCGAACTCAATGATTTCCTGATAGTACATTGCAGACTTGGCATTGCTAAATTGCTGCAAGGCCGATGCATAGGACGAACCATTTGTCCCGGAACCGTCCGAGCACTCA
Organism: Phyllobacterium sp.; assembly: GCF_037994425.1. Classification (NCBI taxonomy): domain Bacteria; kingdom Pseudomonadati; phylum Pseudomonadota; class Alphaproteobacteria; order Hyphomicrobiales; family Phyllobacteriaceae; genus Phyllobacterium; species Phyllobacterium sp. The sequence continues at coordinate 10,974 of NZ_JBBNAM010000311.1, read as the reverse complement.
TCGATCAACTGCTTGAACTGCGTCAGACTGAGAACGTAGCCGGGATCCGAATAGTCGGCCGTGGCCGGCGTAAAATCCTTCTCGAGGGTCGCCTGCGGCACGTTGTAGGCGAGCAGCTGTCCCGCATAATGAACGGCAGGCCAGCCTTCCTTGTTGCCGAACGAGATCGGTGTAACGCCCGACTTGCGCAAGGCTGCACAGGCACTTAGCAACTCATCGAAACTCTTGGGTTCGGAAACCCCTGCCTTTTCGAACAGTGTCTTGTTGTAGCCCATGAACTTGGCATCAAGGTAAAGCGGAATGCCATAGAGCTTACCGTTGTACTGGAAGGCGGTAACCGCGGCATTTGCCAGTTCTTTACCCCATGGAGTGTCCGGACCGATCACCTTGGTCAAATCGACGGCGCGATTGCCACGGACGAAATTCTCACCCCAGCTGCCTGTCCAGGTAAAATAGATATCGGGCAACGAGTTGGAAGCAACAAGGGCCTTTGTCTTGCCCTTTACACTATCGTCGCTTTCCTGAATGAGCTCGACTTTTACGTCAGGATGAAGCTTCTCGTATTCTTTGGCCGCATTGACGAAAAATGGAGAAAGCTGCTGCAGGCCGAATTTGGTCAAGATGCTCAAAGTGCCCGAGTATTCGACTTGCGCGTTGGGATCGGCAACAACCGGATCTTTTGCCCAAGCGGCATTCGTACCGCTTGCAATCAACCCGGCCGCAACGAATGAAGCGAGACTTGTGGTGCTCAAAAACGTTTTGCTTTTCATTTCGCAGTTCCTCTCTTTGGTTTTTCGTTTCTGTGATTTTTATTCAAGATCTGCGATCCCGATCCGACATGATCAGATCGGGAACAGCTCAGTATTCGACTCGCTTGTAATAGCGGCGCGTTGTCAGCGGGTGGTCACGCAGAACTTCCAGATGTGCGCTCAGTCGCTCGAGCATCGTTGCAAGAATAACGGGAGAGATCAGTTTGCGCGTCTTGTCGGAAACTCCTGGAAGCTGCACAGAGGCTGCATCGAGAACGCGTACCTTGTCAGTGTAGCGTCTTGCAAAATTTTCAACGCGGTCGGTCAACGGACGGCAGGCGTCCTCGCCCTTGAAGATAAACAGGCTTACTCCGGGCTCAACCAATTCAAGTGTGCCATGGAAGAAATCGGACGCATGGACCGGACGGGTGCGGATCCACTGCATCTCCTCAAGAATGCACATCCCATAATAGTGTGCTTGCGGCCAGAGCGAACCCGCGCTTGTGAAGATGTGGTAGTTCTCGTCCTTGATTTCCTGAGCCAGCGCTGCCGCGCTTGCCTCGTAATTCTCCTTAACAGAGACCAGCAATTCTGGCAGCAACTTCAGTTCCGCCACGGTTGCATCGAAGTCGGCATATTCGCCGCGCTCGGCCAGGAGGGCCAGAACAATCAGCAACGTCTGCAGGTAAAAGGATTCCGACGAGGTATCGTCTTCAGCAAAATTGGTGAAGTTATAATCGGCATCAAGGCCCAACGGGGTGCTCTTATGTCCGGTGAGCGAAAGCGTCTTGACGCCCCTTTCCTTCAAGAAGGACAAAAGCTGCACACTTTCCTTGGTGGTTCCGGATAGAGAAGGGAGAATGACCAGCGCCCTTTCGTCCAGACCGGCCGGGGCTTCAAGCACGACCTGGGCAGGAAACGCTGCGGAAACCGGGAAAACCGTCGAGTTGCGGGCGAGCTCAATCGCTGGCTGAGTCAGAAACTGCACGCCGCCCGTGCCCATGAAGAAAACCCGCTCCAGACCATCGTCCAGAAGCTTGCGCACCAAAGCGCGCACGTCTTGCGCAATTGCAACTGCGCCACTTTGTATCTTCACAAAGCGATCTTTATCGAAGTTGAGCATTAAAACCTTCCCATTTGCGCATTTCAAAACCGCCTGAAGAGCAAGATCCCATCTTGCGCGGATGTTGGTTGAGACAGTGTGAGATCGATCTCACATGCATTTAGCGCACAAGATTTTCCCGCTGACAAGTAGCATTATTGATTTTTTTCACGGCACCCGCCGCGCGGCTCAGCCTTGCAATCGACGGCTTACGGAGCCTCTGACTAACAGTTTGGTTTCAAAGCGAATTTGTTTAGGTGGGCGACTTTGTCCGGAAAGCCGCTCGAACAAAAGTCGAGCCGCCGCACGCCCTATTTCCGATACGGGTTGCGCGACAACTGTGATTTGCGGATCGGTAAACGTCGCCAGATTGAAGTCGTCGAACCCGATAAGCGATACATCATGCGGAATTGAAATTCCCATCGAGCGAAAGGCCAAAAGAGCGCCTTGGGTCATCAAGCTGTCGACGGTGAAAAGAGCGGTGGGCGGGGCTTTCTGGCTGAACAAGCGAATCGTTGCATCGATCGCATGTTCAACTGTGGATTGAGATACGGCAATCATCCTGTCTTCCGGAATGACGCCGCCAGCGACGAGCGCACTTTGATAACCGCTCAAGCGTTCGCGCGACGTGAAGATGCGGGTGTCGTCCTGCAAAAGGCCGATGCGGCGATGGCCCATGGCGATCAGATAATCAATGGCCTTGCGCGCACCGCCTTCGTTATCGACAACGACACTGTCGCATTCGACGCCTTGCACGACACGGTCAATCAGGACCAGGGGCACGTTCTCTTCTATCAGGCGCTTTAAATGGGAATTGGTCTCGGCAGACGTCGGCGCGACGATAAAGCCTCGAATGCTGAGCGATTGGAGGCTCGCCAGCAAAGAGACTTCCTGTTCCAGTTGCTCTTCGCTGCTGCCGATGATGAGATTGTACTGGCTCCCACGCGCCAGTACCTCAATATCGTGCGCGATCCGGGCGAAGAAAGGGTTTTGTATGTCGCCCAAAATGCAGCCAATTATTGGCAGTTGCCCGTTGCGCAGGGCCTGAGCCAGGCGATTGCCTCTGTAGCCGAGCTTTTGTGCAGCTTCATGAACTTTCTGAGCGGTCTCATCGCCTACGTAACCGTAGCTGTTGAGAGCACGGGCAGCTGTCGCACGTGATACGTTTGCAAAGGCTGCCACATCCTTCAAGGTCACCGGTTTGTGAGCCATTTTTCCCTTCTCGAAACTACGCACATCCGCCACTGTCGTCTCTTTTAGCCCTGGCGTGCCGCTTCGCATAGGCTCAGCAAAAGATTCGAACAATTCGCAGTCTAGAGGGAAAGGGCCGCCTCTTTATGCAACGATCCGGGACATTCGCCAGGGTGGCCTGGCCACGGCGTATTTATCCTCGCGCCGGTGGCTTCAGATTAGAACCTTTCGGGTCGGAATGGGTAAAGAAGAGGGTTGGCCTCCCCTGTCGCAATTTCACCTGCCAAAAGTTCGCCGGCAATGAGACCCAAGGTGGCACCGCTATGGCTAAAGGCGACGTAACAGCCATCCATCTCCTTCAAGGGACCAAATACTGGCTCGCCGTCCCCCGGAATTGGTTTTGGACCAATGCTATAACTGGCAACCGCAAGTTTGGGATTGCCGGCCAGAACCTTCGATGCTTCTTCGAGAAGACCATGGATCGTTGCCTGGTTAACGTGATGGGTGCCGTCCGCGTGGGTCAAGACTTCTTCTTCAGACCAGGCGGAATCAAGCGCGAAACCGCCCGTCGGCATCGGCCGGATGGCGACACGCGGCGTGTTCAATACTGCCTCAAGAGGATGATCGATCACCTCAGTGCGCACGAGCAGCGCAATCGGCGTCGCATCGGGAATTGTCTTGCCGATGTCCATGGCCATGGAAGGAACAGCCGCCCCGGTTGCCAGAAGCACTGCGTCCGCGCCGATCTCGCTGCCATTTTCCAGGACTACCCCTCCGGCACGCCCGCCACGGGCGAGCAGCTTGGCTCGACCGCCATCGGTCACCACCTCGCCACCAAGTGTTTGAAATTCGTTCACCAGGAGGTCAATGAGTGAGGGAAGGTCCACCCAGCCTTCCCCTGGATTGAAAATAGCTCCTTGTGGCGGAACCGACCGGACATCGACACCCGGCGTAATCGAGCCTATCTCCTCGGCAGATAGCAGCCGAGCGTCATAGCCTATGGATCGCTCATGGGCGAAAACGGTGGCGATTTCGTTCTTCGCGTCGTCTGCATCCCACGTCAATCCGCCGTGGAAACGCAGCCAGGCCGCGCCCGGATGCTTTGCTGCCAAGGTTCGATAGCGATCGATGCCGGCGAGGCGCAGGTAGTGATAGTCGGCCGAGCGTCGGCGCGCGGAGTTGAGCCAGGCGAGCGATCGCCCCGATGCGCCGCTCGCGAGCGGCCCGTCATTGACAAGAACGGTGCGAACACCCTGGCGAGCAAGATGCAAGGCAGCAGAAACACCAAATACACCGCCGCCGACCACGACGACTTTCGAGACTATAGGAGCAGATGGATACATGTTGTTGGGCTTTCATCTTGATTGATTAGGGTCGCTTCACGCGTTTGGCTGTGTTTCACAGAACTTCGGCCAGGAAGCGCTTTAGGCGTTGACTTTTTGGATTGTCGAAGATCTCGGACGGTGAGCCTGTTTCAACCACGCGTCCTTCATCCATGAAGATAACCTGATCGGCGACCTTGCGGGCAAATCCCATCTCATGGGTGACCACGACCATCGTCATGCCGCGCCGGCCAAGATCAGCCATGAGATCGAGTACGCCCTTTACCAGTTCCGGATCGAGCGCGCTCGTCACCTCGTCGAACAGAATGACTTCCGGCTCCATGGCCAGGGCACGTGCAATGGCCACACGTTGTTGTTGACCACCGGAGAGCCGTCCCGGCCGATGATCCTTGCGCGAGGCGAGACCGACATCGGCGAGGCTGGCTTCGGCGATCCGCTTTGCCTCACGCCTTGGCACGCGCTTGATCTTGGTGAGCGCGAGCATCACGTTTTCAAGAGCAGTATGGTCCGGAAACAGGTTGAAATGCTGGAAGACCATGCCGACCCGCCGGCGAAGCGTTTCCGGCTTCATCGTCAGGATCGTCGCTCCGTCAAGGAGAATATTTCCGGCCTTTGGTTCGACAAGTCGGTTCAGGCAGCGCAGCAGCGTCGACTTGCCAGAGCCCGAGGGACCAATGACGCAGGTTACCGAACCGGCCTTGACCGCCAAGCTTACCTGCTTGAGAACGTCAAGGTCGCCATAGGCCATGTCGAGATCAGTGATAGCAAGGCTGCCGCCTTTAAACCGCGGTTTTGCTGGTTCAATCTTGGACTTGTCGCGATCAGCGCCGACGGGTGCCTGGGGGCTGACGGCGTCTTCCAGTTCACCCACCTCGACAAGACCGCTGGTGAGGGCGCCGGACTTGTGTTTGCCTACTCTCAGACTGTTGTCGATATAGTTGACGAGATGCGTGAGCGGAACGGTAATGATCAGGTAAAACATCCCTGCAAGCAAAAGCGGCGACAAGTTTCCCGTAACGACCGCCTGGTCCTGACCGACACGAAAGATCTCTCGCTCTGCCGCCAGCAATCCAAGGAAGTAGACAAGACTGGAGTCTTTCACATTACCGATGAACTGGTTGACAAGGGCTGGCAATACGCGCCGAACCCCTTGCGGAATGACGATGAGGCGCATGCCTTGACCATAGCTCATGCTCAAGGCGCGGCATGCTTCCATCTGGCCGCGCTCAACGCTTTGAATGCCGGCCCGGAATATCTCGCCGATATAGGCACCGGCAATCAGGCTGAGCGCCAGAATGCCAAGCGGATAGGGAGAAGGGCCGAAAAACTCCCTGCCGATACGTGCAAAGCCCTGGCCGATGAGAAGAATGGTCACGATGGCAGGCAGGCCGCGGAAGATATCCGTGTAGATACGGGCCGGGATTCTGAGCCAGAGGGATTGCGAGATACCCATGACCGCAAGAATCATTCCGATAACTACGCCAAGCACCGTCGATGCGGCGGCGAGGATCAACGTGTTCTTCAACCCGACGGTAATCATTGTCGGCAGGACCGCTGCCATCGCATCCCAATCGAGGAAACTGCGACGCAGGTTTTCCATCCAGTCCATGCTGTTCCCCTTGAGGTTTCGTCAGCTTGTGGGGCGCGGGCTCCACCCGCGCCAGGTGTTATTGCTTCTTTGGAAGGTACTGATCCGGCATGGGCGAACCCGGGAACCATTTTTCGTAAAGTGTCTTCCAGGTGCCATCCTGCATGGCGGCATGAAGGGCCGTGTTGAGCGCCTCGCGGAAGGCATCATTGCCCTTGCGCACGACAAATCCTGCCGGCGCATCGAATGAAGGAATGTTTACCGCAATCTTCAGGTCGGGGTAACGTTCGCCGTATTGCTTTGCAGCCTCATAGTCGAGGAAGTGAGCATCGACCGTTCCGTTGTTGAGGGCGGAGATTGCCGAATTGTTATCCGGGAACTTGACCAGATCGGTGCCGGTGAAGTTTTTTCCGGCATAGATTTCCTGGAGCGTCCCCTGCACGACGCCAAGGCGCTTGCCTTTCAAGCCCTCGGGAGACGTTATCGCTTTATCCGAGGTCAGGACAGAAAGGTAACCCGCCAGATAGCCGTCGGAAAAATCCACTGTCTTCTTGCGTGCCTCCGTGGTGCCGATTGCAGCCACGGCGACGTCGAACCGCTGGTTGGCGACCGATGGCATCAGCGCTGAAAACTCCTGGCCGGTAAAGACGACCTGATCCTTTTGAAAGCCGAGACGGCTCGCAACATTGCGGAAGAGCTCGATATCGAAGCCGGTAAACTCGCCATCTGCCGTGGTGAACGTATAGGGCTTGGCATCGCCCATGGTGCCGACGCTGATCACCTTCGGATCGATGAGGCCGTAGGGATTGTCACCGGCTGCCAGCGTCTGGGAGACGGAACAAAATCCGGTCAGGACCAGAGTCGCTGCCATGACCGCCCGTCTGGCCAGTGCAAATGGCTTGATTGCGTGAATGCTTATCATCTGTCGTTCTCCTCTGAAGTTTTGCACTTCTTGTCTGAGATTGCCGAAATTCGCAGCTGCAAGGGTTGACAAACCCGCTGTCGCCGACACTTCCAAAACCTGAATTGTTCTGCTTAGAGACCGGTCTCTTATTGTGTGAGACCGGTCTCAATGGTAATTGATATAATCACATTGACCTGCCGTCAACAACTCTAGTAGTCGTTCAATAGATGAAAAGTTCGAACCCCAAGATCCGCTCGGTCACCGTCGCCGATGTCGCGCGAGCGGCAGGTGTCTCGAAGGCAACGGCAGCCCGCGTGTTGGGAAATTATGGGGTGGTCAGCGAAAAGATAAGAAGCGATGTATTGGCGGCGGCCCAGCAGCTGGATTATCGCCCGAACGAACTCGCCAGGAGCATGACCACCGGACGATCCGGCATTATTGGCGTGGTGGTCGGTGACATCGAGAACTCTTTCTTCGGCTTTGCTGTACGCGGGATCAGCGATACGGCCCGTTCGGCCGGCTTCAATGTCATCTTGGCAAATTCCAGCGAACAGATCGAGGTAGAGAAGGCGGCGGTGCGTGTTTTGATAGGTAAACGGGTCGACGGCCTGATTGTCACTCCGTCGGAATCACGTGATATTTCGCATCTGCGCGACATACATCGTTCAGGCCGCCCGCTTGCCCTCCTGGACCGGGCGCTTCCCGATTTCGACGTCGACACCGTAACGGTGGATGATCGTAACGCTGCGCGACGCGCTACGGAACTCTTGACCGCATGCGGTCATCGAAGGATCGCCTACATTACCGCCGTCGATTTCGCAGGGCATGAATATAAGGATCTGGGGCAGATCTACACCTCGTCCGTTCGCGAACGCATAGAGGGCTTCATGGCTGCCTGTGACATCGCGGGGATGCCGCCCTCCAACCGGCTCGTTATGCTCGGGGCAAAGACGCCCCAGGAGACGTGCAAGATCACCGACAAACTATTATCACGGCCGCATCCACCAACCGCGATCATCGCGTCCGATAGCGTTATTGCTCTCGAGATCTTCAAAGTGGTCCGGCAACGGGGCCTGCGCATTCCTGAAGATCTGTCGCTCATAACATTTCATGATGCGGACTGGACCACCGTTACCAGCCCCCCCATCACGGTCATCGACCAGCCCGCTTATACGCTTGGCAAAACAGTGACCGAGCTGCTTATACGAAGGCTGAAAGGGGAAGCCAGACCCCCGGAGCGGATCATAGTTCCGACCTCGATTATCGAGCGCGGATCCGTTGCCCCGCCAGCGGACCAGGGCTGATCTCGCGTATGCCCCTTCATTTTGGCTGTGCTTTTACGCCTAGTTCAAGATCGAGTTCCTCTCGAAGACTCGCTTCTTACCGGAAACAAACCGGCTGTACCCCTCTGGTACATTCGACGCTTTCATGCCTGCGTTGAAGTCATTGCCCACGTCGTCTAGATTCGCTGTCACCAAGTGATTCATTCTACCGAGGACAAAATTCGAGGTCGGTAAGCCCGTCTGTTTCTGCAAAGCAGCCCTAAGGGCTTAACGCGGTAGCGACATAAAACAGTGCTGAGATGACCGCAGCTGCCGGCATGGTGATAAGCCAGGCGATGACAATGTTGCCCGCCAACCCCCAACGTACCGCCGAAACGCGCCGGGCTGCGCCAACCCCGACAATCGCGCCTGTGATCGTGTGGGTAGTGGATACGGGAATACCAAGCCATGTCGCACCGAATAATGTCAGTGCTCCCCCTGTCTCGGCGCAAAACCCCTGCATTGGATTGAGACGGGTTATCTTGGAGCCCATGGTGTGCACGATACGCCAGCCGCCGAAGAGCGTGCCAAGAGCCATCGCCGACTGGCACGCAATGACGACCCAGAATGGAACGCTGAACTCGGGGCCCAGTCGACCCTGCGAGAAAAGCAGCACAGCAATAATTCCCATGGTTTTCTGAGCATCGTTGCCGCCGTGCCCGAGGGAATAGAGCGACGCGGAAATGAACTGCATACCGCGGAAGGTGCGATCAACTGCAAAGGGTGTTTGCCGGACAAATATCCAGGAGACGATGAGGATCAGGAGCAGCGCAAGGAGGAAGCCGATCATCGGAGACATGAAGATTGCTCCAACCGTCTTTAAAAGTCCCGTCCAGACGATCGCTTCGCCCCCTGCTCTCACCAGGCCTGCGCCAACGAGCCCACCAACAAGGGCATGGGATGAACTGGAGGGAATTCCGAACACCCAGGTAACGATATTCCAAACTATGGCTCCCATGAGTGCGGCAAAGATCAGCCCCGGGGTTACGATAGCCGGATCGATGATGCCGGTTCCAACTGTCTCGGCAACATGGAGACCAAAAAACAGGAATGCGACGAAATTGAAGAAAGCCGCCCACAGGACCGCATATCGCGGTCGCAGGACGCGCGTTGAGACAATGGTCGCAATTGAATTTGCAGCGTCGTGCAGGCCGTTCAGAAAGTCAAAGAACAATGCCACGGCAATCAGACCTAACAGCAACGGAAAGCTGAGCGCTCCCTCCATCAGACGTTCTCGATCACAATGCCACTTATCTCATCCGCTACATCTTCGAACCGATCGACAACTTTTTCGAGATCGCCATAGATCTCGCTGCCAATGATGTAGGCCATGGCATCTGCGTTACCATGCCGATTGAAAAGTTCCTTCAATCCCTGATCATGCAGTTCATCGGCGCGGCCCTCAACGCGAACGACCTCTTCTGCGATTGCGCTAAGCCGGGTCGAGTGGGTCCCCACACGTTTCAGCAGAGGTATCGCCTCAGCGACAAGCCCGGCGGCCTCGACGATGAGCAAACCCATTTCGCGCATGCACGGATCGAAGTGGGTCTGCTCAAACAGCCGGATCGTTTTGACTGTCTTGTGCATAGTATCGATGGCATCATCCATCGACTGTATCAAATCTTGTATGTCGCCCCGGTCGAACGGTGTAATAAAACTGCGCCGAACTGCGACCAACACCTCGCGCGTTATTTCGTCGGCCTCATTTTCAAGTTCGACGATCTTGTTGCAATGGTGTTCGAGCTCGCCTTCGCCGCAGAGCAAGGATTTTAGGGAATCAGCCGCAGCAACAACCACCCGCGAGTGGCGCACGAACATTTCAAAAAACCGATCCTCGCGCGGCATTAATGCACGGAACCACTTCAACATACCGGGTGCACTCTCGTTGTTCGTGTTTCATTCGTCATAGCCGGCTCACACGATTACTTCAACAACACGACGGGCAGTGTGGAAGCCGCGAGGGTCGAAAATCGCTTAGACGGGTAAATAACAATGATGATAATAGAGTGCCCGTCGTACAGTACGACGCCAGATTAGGCATCATATTAGAGGAAGCAATGCGATCCAGCAGTGGTCGTTGATGGAATTGAAAGGGCAATCCCGACGTCTAGAAACAACAGAATTTGCACGCCAAAGCGATGACACTTCGTCCGCGCCATGTCTGCGAACCTCTTTCATGCAGGGTGAGCTATTCTTCGTTGGCATAGCGTTCGCAATCGGGATCGCATACCTATTATGAAATTGGACGGGTTCGCAGTTGGCAAGATAACTTGGAAGGCGATGCATTTTGATGACCGCCACAAGCCGGATGATTTCGTTGCAATTGCGTCTGGCATTGTGATCGGCCGCATCTATCGAATTTACGGCGGGCCCCACCACGGAAAATGGTATTTCAATTTTCAGCTTGGTCGTCAGCCCTTTCGTTCGAGCCTCATGAACGGTGTCGTTTCGAAACGAACAACTGCGCAAAAGCGCGTGCTGCAAATCTTTACCGAATTCTTGGAGACATCATCTGATCAAGGTGGCGGCAGACCTGGTGGAACAGTTTAGCTGCAAGTGGCAAGCGGGAAGCTGCGCGGCAACCTGGCATAGTGATATCGGCTGTCATCGGGCCAACACTCCCCAGGCATATACAGTACCTGGAGTCAGCCCTGCAACTTACGCAACCGTGTGGTGTTCAACAGCCCCTGTTCTTCGAGCACCGGATAGGCCATAGCGGCAAGCAGCGAGTTGATCTGCTTCAGGTCGCGGATGGTGTCGAGATGGATGGAACTT
>NZ_JBBNAM010000310.1:0-14242 GCF_037994425.1 Phyllobacterium sp. | reverse complement strand
CCGCGCGACGCGTTGAGGCGGAAAATTTCCGGCTGGCTTTTCCCAAGGCCAGGATCGTCATGGCCGGCGACAATATTGCAGGTGATCGCATCGTAAACGCGCTGATCGCGGTTGATCAGGATGATCTCGTCATCGGCGCTTCGCGTTCGGCACGCCATGTGTTCGGATTGACCGACGAAAGCCTCGAAGCGTCGCTGCCAGCGGCCAACCTGCTCGGTCAGGAGATTGATGCCGAACGCGGCTTCGCTTCGGCCGAACGGAGTGTCATCTGCCGTGCTCTGAGCAATGCGGGCGGCAATGTATCGGTCGCTGCCGGCATGCTTGGCATGAGCCGCGCCACCCTGCACCGCAAGCTGAAGCGACTCGGCCTCAACTGACGTCACCGTTTTCTTGCATGATCTGTCGCAGATCTGCGACACCGCGTCCGGAAGGTTGCCGGCACCCGGCTGACATGCAGCCGCTTGTCGGCGATCCTCAACTCCTGCCGCAGGAGGCGGTATCAACCGCGCCATGCCCCGCTTCAATGGCGGGCGTGCGCCAGGGAGGAAACACGATGAACAAGGTAGAATTCAACCGCACAGTCACACCCAAATTCAAGTCGCGCTACGGCAACTTCATCGGCGGGAAATTCGTCGAGCCGAAGTCCGGGCGTTACTTCGAAAACACCTCGCCCGTAAATGGACAGGTCCTTTGCGAGATTGCCCGTTCCGATGCAAGTGACGTCGAGGCTGCTCTTGATGCCGCCCATGCTGCCAAGGATGCCTGGGGCCGCACCAGTCCCGCTCAGCGCAGTGTCATCCTGAACAAGATCGCACAGGTAATGGAAGACAACCTCGATGTGCTCGCCGAGGCCGAAACCTGGGACAATGGCAAGCCGATCCGCGAAACAACGGCCGCCGACCTGCCGTTGGCCATCGACCACCTGCGCTATTTTGCCGGGGCCATCCGCGCCCAGGAAGGCGGCATTTCCGAGATTGATCATGATACGGTCGCCTACCATTTCCACGAACCGCTCGGCGTCGTTGGCCAGATCATCCCATGGAATTTCCCGCTGCTGATGGCGATATGGAAGCTTGCGCCCGCGCTTGCTGCAGGCAACTGCGTCGTCTTGAAACCCGCAGAACAGACGCCAGCATCCATTCTCGTTCTCGCCGACCTGATCGGCGATCTCCTGCCGCCTGGCGTTCTCAACATCGTCAACGGTTTCGGGCTCGAAGCTGGCAAGCCCCTCGCCTCAAGTCCCCGCATTGCCAAGATCGCGTTTACCGGCGAGACAACGACCGGTCGTCTGATCATGCAATATGCCAGCCAGAACCTCATTCCAGTGACGCTCGAACTTGGCGGCAAATCCCCCAACATCTTCTTCAAGGATGTGACGGCCGAAGATGATGACTTCTTCGACAAGGCGATTGAAGGCTTCGTCATGTTCGCCCTCAATCAGGGTGAAGTATGCACTTGCCCGAGTCGCGCCCTTGTTCACGAGTCGATCTATGACACATTCATGGAGCGCGCTTTGAAGCGTGTCGAGGCGATCGTGCAGGGCGACCCGCTCGATCCTGCAACCATGATCGGTGCGCAAGCGTCGAGCGAACAGCTCGAAAAGATCCTGTCCTATATCGATATCGGCAAACAGGAAGGCGCCGAAGTCTTGACCGGCGGGGGCCGCAATGAACTCGCTGGTGACCTTGCCGGCGGCTACTATGTCAAGCCGACCGTGTTCAAGGGCCACAATCGTATGCGCATCTTCCAGGAGGAGATTTTCGGCCCAGTGGTGTCCGTGACGACGTTCAAGGACAATGACGAAGCGCTCGCGATCGCCAACGACACGCTCTATGGCCTCGGCGCGGGAATCTGGAGCAGAGACGCCAACACCTGCTATCGCTTCGGCCGCGCCATCCAGGCTGGACGCGTCTGGACCAACTGCTATCACGCCTATCCGGCGCACGCGGCATTCGGCGGATACAAACAGTCCGGCATCGGTCGTGAAAACCACTTGAAGATGCTCGACCATTACCAGCAGGCGAAGAACATGCTTGTCAGCTATAGTCCGAAGAAACTCGGTTTCTTCTGAGGAAGTTGCATCGTCGATGGCGCGGGCTTTCTGCGCCATCGACTTTGTTGCGGAGAGACCCATGGAAGAAAAAGTCAGTGCAACCCCTGCCGCTCTCGAACTGATCAAAACCCTGCAATCGGAATATGGACCGATCCTTTTTCACCAGTCCGGCGGGTGCTGCGACGGTTCCTCGCCGATGTGCTATGCGCAGGGCGATTTCATGATCGGCGACCAGGACGTCAAGCTTGGCGAGATTGGCGGCGCGCCGGTCTATATCAGCGCATCCCAGTATGAAGTCTGGAAACACACCGAACTGATCATCGATGTTGTCAAGGGCCGCGGCGGTATGTTTTCACTCGATAATGGCCGCGAACTGCGTTTTCTGACGCGCTCCAAGGTCTGTGTGCCGGGTGCCAAGGCGTGAACTTTAAGCTCAGCCTCGTGTCTTGAAAACAAGCGAGAAGTCCAGCCAATGCTCGCGCTGGGGAACGCTTTCCTGTAAGATTCGTTCTGAACGTCGTTTGCATTTCCTAGACTAGGTAACGCGCAGAGACGATGTTGATCAGTGCAATTTCTGGCGTACCGCCAAGTCCATAAGGCGCCACAATGCCGTTGACGAAGGTACCATAGCCATCTCTTTGCGGACGACTTTGGCCGGTCGCCCTTAAGTCCGCTATGCCATACCCTTTGGGCACCAGGGAGGACCACGAAATGTCGCAAAGCACGGCCATTCCAGTTGTGGTGACGTAGGAGGGCGAATTGACTCCGCCCCTGTCAAGGCCGTCGAAGGCGAACTCTAGGGTCAAGGAATGATCGACGAGCTTGCCTGCCACGGATACAGATTCAGCGCTGTAACTCTCTACCGATGCTGAAATCGTGGGAAAGAAGGGCTATCTCGCGTCCGAAAACCGTCGCGACGGCCGAATGGCACGCAAAATCTATCGTGCAAGCGCCCCTCGCCAAGCACTAGCAGTTGCCCGCGGCAAACCCACAGGTCTTTTGTCTTGGGCTGGATGACCTTGGCGATTTCGACAACACCTTGATCATCTGTATTGGCGGTGACAATGGAGCGAGTGCCGAAGGCATGATCAACGGCACAGAACAAGTTCACCACCTTCAACGGGGGTTCCCTGGTATCCGTTCTGGGGATCATAGCGGACGTTCCCGCATTTTGCGGCAATCCGAGGCGGGCGTCATCGCGGTGAACGATGGCGGAACTTCAGTCATGCCGTAGCATACCAGATGTTACGGGCGTGGCAGCAGTAAAACGCGTACAATGCCAGCCACGAACCCTGAATCTGAACCAAGCCGTTGGGGCAAGGCAGGCACTGGCAAATGTCGTTAGAACGACGCGGCGGGCTTAAGTCCTGTAATGGCCAAACCCGGCAATAGAGCAAGCATGGTGGCGCGGAGTCCCCACGACGAAATGGAACCGCCTCCGCCGACATAGGGCCGAGGCGCGCAAGAGAGGTGCAGGAAAGGTGAGCGAAGAAACAGTGGCCGACGTCGATTTGAATTCAGCGATATCAGCCGTTGAGAACGTCGCCGATGGTTTTTTGGTGGGGCTGCACGCACGCTTCTCTGCTTTGCTGGACCTATCCGCCGAGTTGGCAAATCTGCGGAACGCCTTGACGGCAGCATCGACATCGCCCGTTTTCCTCTCCTTTGCAATCGCCCTGGTCGTGGCGCTGACCGCAGGCAGCTTCCTCGTGCTGGTCCGGCAAGTTAAAATATGGAACGCACCTGGCTGGCGAAGATTTTTCTTGAACGCGGGGGCCGCTGGCTTTGCTTTGGCGCTAGGTCTTGCCGCGGCGAGACTGCTTGCCCCGTCAGGCTTGCCTCTGCGGACCCTTCGACTATGGGCGGTTGTGACTATCGTTGTTTTTATCGTTTTGTACTTGACGAGACTCATATTGACGGCATCGCGACCGCCGAAATTCCGAGACCAATCCTTTCATATGCTGGCGCTGTCCCGTGATCTGTCGATTCCTATAAGCTGGGCGATCATCGGTGTCGGTCTTGTCACGACATTGCAGATTTGGGGTGCAGGGCCAGGTCTCAGAGATTTGACCCGCACGGTCTTGATGGCAATTCCTACCTACGTTCTGCTCGCAGGTGTGGTTTGGCGACACAAGCGCACGATGGCGGTGACAGTCGCCGGTCAGCAAACGAGAAGCCGATGGCGCAGTCGACTTGCCAAATGCTGGCCGGCTATCGTCATCGGATTTCTCGTTATCACATTTATCAGCAGCCAGATCGCTCTTACGCTGGGCGCGCCGCTGCCCGGATCGGCCGTGATTGTGACCATCCTCATGCTGCTTCTGATGCCGCATCTCGACGCGATGATCGGCAGTTGGGCCCAGCGCAAATTAGAAGCTCCGCACATTTCGATCCCTGCGGCTGCCGCGCGGCAGACCGCGCGATTTACCGTGTTTATCGGCACAATTGCGATGCTGGGGACCTTGTGGGCGACGCCGTTGGCTCTCGGGCTCGGCTTCGAGTTGCGAAGCGTCGCGCGCGACGCGTTCGGTATAGCGTTGATCGCCCTCGTGGCGGCGTTTCTATGGAATGTGGTCGGGACGATGACAGAACGTGCCTTGCGCATATCAGGTACGGAAGTCGGTGGTGGAGAGCTAGGTGTACCGCGATCGAGGCTGGGCACGATCGTCCCGCTGATCAGCGGTGTCGGAAAATCCAGCATTCTGGCATTGGCGCTGCTCTCGATCCTGGTTTCGCAAGGTGTCAATGTCTGGCCGCTGATCACCGGCCTAAGCGTCTTTGGGCTTGCGATAGGTTTCGGCTCGCAGACGCTTGTCAAGGATGTTGTATCCGGACTTTTCTTCCTGATCGACGATGCCTTCCGATTCGGCGAATATATCGAAACGTCGGGTGCCAAGGGAACTGTCGAGAAGATTTCGATACGGTCCGTATCACTGCGCAACTCGCGTGGTTCAATCGCGACGGTGCCCTATGGCCAGATCGGCAAGATTCAGAATTACAGTCGCGATTGGGCGATCGAAAAGTTTAGTTTCCGTGTTGCCTTCGACACCGACGTCGAATTGGTCCGCAAGCTCTTCAAAAAAATCGGACAAGACATTGCCACCGACCCGGAGCTTGCCCCGGACCTGATCGAGACCTTCAAAAGCAAAGGCATTGGCGACGTTGAGGACGGGACGCTGATCATCAAGGCGTCGTTTACAGCAAAACCCGGCAAACAGTCGATGATCCGCCGGAAAACGTTAATGGCGGTACAAAACGCGTTCAGACAGAACGGTATTAAAGCCGTGCCGAAACCAATGACCGCCAATGCCGTTCCAGGAGAATCCAGCTAGCCACCGCGTTTCGAGGTCACAATCGTTTCGGCCGCAAAGCTCCTCGCGATCGAAATATTACCCTATCGCAAGATACGGTCTTAGACGAGATATCGCGTCATTCAATGTCCGGTGTTTGCGCGCAAGGCGGACATAAGTCTGATTTGCACCATAGCCTGGATTTGTGCCCTAATGACTAAAATCACTGAGTTGAACCGTCCCGATGGAACGGTTCGCCTGTCTCGCCATCCTTTACGGGCTAACTCGACCTACACTGATGAAATCGCCCGTCTTTAAACCGGCCGTCTGGATCCCAAAAGACGATCTGGCGTATCAGACATTGGGATGCTGCAATGAAAGCGAGACTTGGGATCGCGCCGATCGCTTGTCCGCTTTTTGCGCCATAGGCGGCATACGCGGCTATGCCCATCGGCAACACTGCCGGATGAGAGGGCATAGATCGTTGCATATCCCTGCAGCTTATGGCGCGATCAAAGCCGATCGCGATAGGATCGCGGGCTGATGCCAATCACGCGCTTGAATTGCAGCCCCAAGGTGGATGCGGAGCAAAACCCACACAGGAGCGCAATTTCTTCAATACCCTTGTTTGGATGTTGCCGCAGCAGCTCGGTGGCTCTGTTGATCCGCATGCGTAAGATGTACTGGTAGGGCGTTACCCCGGTCTGCCTACGGAATGCCCGAATGAAATGATATTCACTGAGACCGGCTATACCCGCCAGCTCCGCTATTTTAACTTTGTTGCTGAGACGCGAAGACATGAAATCGATGAGCATCCTCATCTGATGCGGCGCGAGCCCTCCCCTTCTAATTTGTTGATCGAACCTCAGCTCTTCGCTGAGCAGGTAAGCCACAAGGGCGAGCGAGGCGCTGTCGCAAAAGAGTTCGCCAAGCCAGCCAGTATCCATGGCGCTATTGTGCCATATCTCATTCACAAGGCTGTTGACGCAGTGCTTGGTGAAATAGCTATTCGAAATGCGTTCGAACGCCGCGACAATGCGCTCAGCGGGGACATGTATCCGCGTCTCGAGCAGAGTCGGGTGCAATGATATTGACCGATTTCGGTGTTCGTAATCGAGATGTAAACTAAACCCGGCATTGGCCGGCAGGACGAATGTCGTGGAGCCTTGGAGAGAGCCCTCTTCCCAGCCATAGCCAATGTTGCGCCGAAAACGTCCGGTTCCGCTACTATTTATAATTCGAATAGCGTCCATGCCAGAGAACGTACCGTGCACCGTTCTGCGATTGATGCTGCACAATTCGACGCGCCCTTTGGCGCGAAATTCCATCGTGTCGCAGAACCGCGCGAAACCGCTCTTGCGATACCAACGTGCCAATCGATGATCATCAGTAGCGTCGCGAACATTCCTTGGCATCCCTGGCTCCTTCAATGCTGTGGCGGTGTCAGCTTCAGTCGTGGGGATCAAACTTAGGCCGCTACGGGGTCAGCGGCGCCTCTCGGTTCTCGTATGGCGCATTTCCATGCGACGTCAGCGCCCTATTCCGTATCATTGGGTATTTCACAAGAGGTCGGCGCCACGAAAATTGCCCTTTAACGTCGGAAATTGCGATTTTCCAACGTCCCAAACGTGATTGGATGTCGATTAATGTGCAGGTTACTCGAGGCCCGCCACCCTGAAAATCTCGCGACAGAACCTAGATGAATCGGCTGAGAAAGGCCCGCGTTCGTGGATGCTGCGGGTTACCGAGCACATCATCCGGCCGCCCCTGTTCAACAATAATTCCATCATCCATGAACACCACTCGGTCGGCCGCTTCCCGGGCAAATC
The DNA here is from genome assembly GCF_037994425.1 of Phyllobacterium sp. Lineage (NCBI taxonomy): Bacteria > Pseudomonadati > Pseudomonadota > Alphaproteobacteria > Hyphomicrobiales > Phyllobacteriaceae > Phyllobacterium > Phyllobacterium sp. The sequence continues at coordinate 7,070 of NZ_JBBNAM010000310.1, read as the reverse complement.
CGATCTCGTGCGTGACGACAATCATCGTCAAGCCTCGATCGGCAAGATCGCGCATCGTTGCCAAGACTTCGCCTACGAGTTCCGGGTCAAGTGCCGACGTCGGTTCATCGAAAAGCATCAGCTTCGGTTTGATGGCAAGCGCACGGGCTATGGCCACGCGCTGCTGCTGGCCGCCTGATAGCTGCCGCGGATAGGCGTCGGCCTTGTGCGTCAGCCCGACGCGGGCAAGCAATTCCATTGCGAGCTCGGTTGCTTGCCTACGGTTTTGTTTATGAACCCCGATGGGTGCCTCTACAATGTTCTGCAACGCAGTCATGTGCGGATAGAGATTGAACTGCTGGAATACCATGCCAATCTGCCGGCGTTGCACGGCGATCGCCCGGGCTGGCAGCTTGTTAAGTCTGCCATTGTGCAGGGAGTAGCCAATCTGTTCCCCTGCAACGACGATCGATCCGCGATCAATGGCTTCGAGATGGTTGATACAGCGTAGAAACGTCGATTTACCCGAGCCCGAAGGCCCAAGGACGACGACGACTTCACCCGGAGCAACATCGAGATGAATGCCTTTGAGCACCTCCACCTCACCGAAGGCCTTGTGTACATTGCGGGCCCGAACCAAGGGCTCGACGGCTTCGACTGGATTGATGGACAAAGCGGCGGTCATTTGCTGCCCTCCCGAGCCATGGCGGAAATCGCCGTGACGGCGACCTTCTCCTGCTTTCTTGTTGCGGTCGTTGCGCCGATTTCACCGCGGCCGTAATAGCGTTCGATGAAGCCCTGACCGACATTGAGGATCGAGGTGATGAAAAGGTACCAGATCACTGCAACCATCAGCATCGGAATGACCTCGAATGTGCGATTGTAAACGGCCTGCACCGAATAGAGCAGATCGGCCATGGCAATCACACTGACGAGTGATGTCGCTTTGATCATACTGATCAGCTGGTTGCCGGTTGGCGGAACGATCGATCGCATGGCTTGGGGAATGATGATGCGCCAAAGCGCCCGGGCGCGCGTCATGCCGAAGGCCTCGGTCGTTTCGATCTGGCCCTTGTCGACGGAAAGCAGACCGCCGCGAATGATCTCGGCCATGTATGCGGCTTCATTGAGCGCCAGGCCGGCAATGGCCGCTGTCATCGGCGTGATCAGGTCATTGGTGTTCCAGCTGACGAGCGTCGGCCCGAACGGTATCGCAAGTGAGATCTGTGGAAAAAGCGTGGAAAGATTGTACCAGAATATCAGTTGCACCAGCAGCGGAGTGCCACGGAAGAACCATATATAAAGGCCCGCCAGCGAGCTGGCGAGCCGATCGTTCGACATCCGGGCGACGGCGAGAAGCAGTCCGATGACGACGCCAATGGCCATTGCAACGACGGTCAGTCCAAGTGTGACGTAGAGGCCGCGCAGAATCGTCTCCTCGGTGAACCATTGCGCAACTGTCGGCCAGCCGAAGTTTTCATTGTGGGCAACTATCCAGAGAAAATTCGCGGCAACGAGAAGCGTAACGCCCCAAAGGAGCCATCGATCGGTTCGAAATGGCTTGTGTGCGTTCGCCACATCGCGAAGCGCCGCCTCTGCATCGCCCGTGGGAGGCGATGCCACTGTCCGGCTGTCACTGGTCATTTAGCACTCTGACCCGCTAGATTGATGCCGGGCTCCTTGATCATGTTCTTCTCAAGCCCCCACTTCTTCATGATGATGGCATAGGTGCCATTGTCCATGAGAATTTTAAGACCATCGCGCAGGACTTCGCCGAGCGGCGAGCCCTTGGGAACCACGGCACCCTGATAGAGATTGTCGAAACCGTTCTTCTCGCCGGTTGCCGCAAGCTCAAGCTGGCCATTGGTTTGCTGGACGAAATAGGTCAAGGGCGCCTGCGAGGAGAAGAAGGCGTCGGAGCGCCTGGAACGCACGGCCAAAATGGAACTTGGCTGATCAGTGAATGACTGAACTTCGATTGCAGGCTTTCCATCCTTGACGCACTTTTCCGCCTGCGCCTTGATGACCTTCTCGGCCGATCCGGCCGCCATGACGGCAATGCGGGTTCCGCAGGCGGCGTCAAGCGAGGTGATAGCCTTGGGATTGCCCTTCTGTACGGCAAACACAACATACTCCTGCACGTAGTCGACGAAATCGTTGGCTTCCTCTCGGGTTGTAAAGTCGCCGACAGGACCAAAGGCGAACTGGTAACGGCCGGAATTGATGCCGCTGAGGAGCGCCGACAGGCCACTGACGGTGGCATGCTTGATCTCGATACCGAGAAGTTCACCGAGTGCTTTGGTAAGATCGGCACTGGCACCGGACATCTCCGTCGTACCCGTGACGATTTCATAGGGCGGGAAAGAGCCATTGTTAACGGAGATCATGCTTCCAGCCTTGCGGATCTCCTCCGGCAGTTTCGCCTTGAGCGCTTCATTGACCGTCTGTTTCGCAACAGCTGTTTCCTCGGCCATGGCCGGCACTGCGAGGATATACGCTGCAAGCAACGCGGCTGATGCCAGTTTCAATCGTTTCATGTTCATTCCCCTTTTCTTGATTCAATAACGTCAGTTGGTCAGGCGAGTTCGGGTCGTGCGAAGCGCCGGTTCGCCAAGACCGGCAGGATTGATCGTGCATGGCTGATGCGTTTTGGTTCTATATCGGCGAAGATCAATTGCGGCGCCTCACCCGCGCGCACTACAGCAACGCCAAGCGGATCGACGACCATGCTGGCGCCGATATTGCGTTCGCCGCATTCTCCGACAGCGACGACATAGCAGGTATTTTCCAGCGCTCGCGCCGTGACCAGCACCTCCCAATGTGCCTCCTTGCCGGGCCCCTTGACCCATGCGGCGGGCAGGATTAGCACGTCTGCACCATCGATGGCGTGGCGGCGCGCGAGCTCTGGAAAGCGCAAATCGTAGCAGGTCATCAGCCCAAGCTTCAGCCCAGCCACATCGATCAATTCGGGAACCGCTGCCCCAGGCTGAACGTTGGTCGACTCTTTGGCAGCGAAGGCATCGTAAAGGTGCAGCTTCAAATATTGCGCGATGACCTCACCGCGACGAATAGTGACTAGATTGTTGAAGACACGCTCGCCGCCAGTCGGCACGTGAACGCACATCATGATGGTCAGATCGCTGTTGCGGCTGGCTGCCAGGAGCTGCGTCATGAACGGTCCATCCAGCGGCTGCGCCGCCTTGAGCACGATGTCCGGATCGGTGATATCGCGTGCAAGAATCCCTTCAGGCAAGACAAGCAGATCGGCGCCGCCTTCTTGTGCCTGCCCGATCAGCCTGACGCAGATGTCGGCGTTTTCTTGCCAGTTCTTGCTAACGGCAAATTGACCAAGCGCAACCTTCATGCCGGCACTCCTAAGCGGTTCGATTTGGAGGATTGGCGCACTTCGTGCGGGAAGAGATCGGTTGGCGTAAGCAACATTGGTGTCAGTCCTTGCAGATGCAGTTGTTCGGCAAAATCGGCAATCATGTGTTCATTGGCGGCAAAACCGCTCTCATTCCAGCCGCCTGGCAGATCCCGCGCTACATGGCCGAGCTCCTCGATTATCCAGGGCGTTGTGTCGGCATATTTGCGGCGCTTGTTAAGCCAGACGCGCTGCGATTCGTCGAGAAGTTCGCTCAACTCCCGGGCAAGCCAGCCATGCTCGGCGGCAAATGTTGCTTTCAGACCAAGCAGGTGCATGCCCGGCACGTAGCCCACATCGCGGAAGTAGGCGAGTTCTTCGGCGCGGAAGTCAGACAGGACGTGACGGAATTTTGCGTTGGTACCAAAGAAGCTGTCGGGCATGAACGGCGTGAATACAGCGTCCAGTTCGCCGGTCTCCAACAGCTCCATCATTGGCCGCTCGCCGGGTGCAGCTTCAATGCGCCCGGGTCGGCCGAAGCCATCCAGCCTGTCGACAATTGGATGGGCTTCGGTCAACCGTCCTGCAAACCAGAACGCATCTTCAATTCCGACACCCGCATGAGCAAGCGCGGCCCGCGTCCAGGTGTTGCCGGAATCCCGCCACCCGGTAACGCCAATTTTCTTGTCCGCCAATTGTTCGAGCCGTGTGATTGGGCTGTCTTTGGCTGTGATGATGCAACGGTGCCGAAATCCCCGCATGACAAAATTGGGGATGCCAAGCACATCCATTTCTCCTTTTGCCCGGCCTCCGGCATAGCGGCTGAAGGAAATTTCCGCCGCGTCATATTGCGGATCGGTACCGATATTTGAAACGAGAGTGCCGACGCGGTCGATCTTCAAATCTATCTTGTCCGAACTGACATCGCCGAGCGCCAGCGGCGTCAGATAATCCCAATCGCGGACGGCCAATCGAACAGTGATACCCAAGATATTTCCTCGTCGGTTTTACATTTTCCAGCGGGAAGCTAAATGTTCATTCTTGACTGATCAATTGCTATTACGTTACTGAACATTAAAAAGAGGGATGAACGATGAGCGAAATTGCCTCGGTTGAGTGGTTTGCGGAAAAATTGAGTGACCGGACAATGCGCGGGATCGCCATTGAGACGGGTGCCCTCATTCGCGCCGGCGCCATTCCTGTCGGCACAAAGTTGCCGGCGATCCGCGACCTGGCTTTCACGCTTGGCATCAGCCCGGCTACTGTCTCGGAAGCGTGGAGTGAGTTGCGGCGGCAAAAGATCATCACCGGGCGTGGACGCAACGGTACCTGGGTCAGCGGCGATCGCATTGCACCGCGTCCCGCCCGGCTTGCGAGCGCTGGCAATTACGGCGACGAAGTTCTCGACCTCTCGATGGCCGTTCCGGACGTCGAACTGTTGCCACCGCTTGGCGAAGCGCTCAAGCACGGCGCCTCAGCTGAAAATCTCAACAGCTACCGGCGTGTGCGAATTCTTCCGGATTTGCAAGCAGCGGTCGAGCCGCGTTGGCCGTACAAGCCCGAGGCCTACCTTGCCACCAATGGCGGGTATAATGCCGTCTATGCGCTTTTGCATGCATTGATCATGCCCGGATCCTTTATTGCAATCGAAGACCCGACGGCGATGCGGCTACTTGATATTCTCGAAGATCTTGGTGCGCATATTCTTCCGGTGCAATGCGATGGTGATGGGCCACTGCCGGATTCACTCGCTGCAGCGTTGCAAAAGAAGCCAGCCGCCTTCCTGTTTCAGCCGCGCACCCATTGCGTCACGGGAGGTGGGGTGAGCCGCGTTCGCTTCAACGAACTTGCCCGCGTTCTCAAGGACAGCGATGCCCTCATTATTGAGGATGATGGCGTGGGCGACGTTTCGGCCCTGCCCCCGGCAACCCTTGGCAATTGGTTCCCCGACCGGGTTATCCACATCGTATCCTATTCCAAGAGCCTTGGCCCGGACCTGCGGCTTGCCGTGCTTTCCAGTTCAGTGCGCATTGTTGAGCAAATCCAGTCCTATCGCAGTTTCAGCGCGGGCTGGACGAGCCGGGCGCTGCAGTCTGCTGTGGCCTGGCTGCTCGAGGATGAAGAAACGACAAGGAGCATGGTTCGCGCCCGAGCCGTGTACAAGCAGCGGAGAGACGCGCTGATTCGGGCGCTTGGCGAACGTAGTGTCCATCTTTCGGGCGGAGACGGTCTTGTGCTCTGGGTCCCGGTTGAATCGGAACAGTTCGCGCTGGTAACCCTTGCTGCGCGCCGCATCGCCGTGCTCGCAGGTGAAAAGTGCTCGGTACGGCCAGTTAATCATATCCGGGTCGCAACGAGCATATTGAAAGACAGGGAGGATGAGGTTGCTGATGCAATCGCGCTCGCTGTGCGCAATCCGGATCACCGATTTTGAAGTGTGGGAAGGATTTCTATCATCACGATTACAAATTGCTTTCAGATCGCAATCACTAACGGAGGGGCGATCGGCCTCGGGCAGTAGCATCTTGCGGGGCCGATCGCTGAAGATGGGAATCCAACAACAATCTGTTCATCAGTCGCTTGGGTACCATCCGTCCCTGAGTGTCTGGCAACAAGCTCGTGCATCGGCGCACACACAGTGTGGATCTGTCAATTTTGTAGCCTCGACGAGAGCTGAGCGACCGAGGAGCCCAGGGATATACTAGCCCCGCGCGGCCAATCCGGCTGCACGCGGGCCAGGGCGAACGATGTTACCGTTTGTTTTTCCAGCCTTGCCAAAGACCTGTCTCGTCTTTGCGCCACCATAGTCCTCCTACAATACAAGCTACGGCGAGCAACATGACCAATGAATAATATGATCCCTTGGCGAAAAACTGATAAGAGATGAGTGTGGCCACACCAACGATCAAGCCGCGCAATAGCAGCCTTGCTCCGAATGAGGTCCGCAGGATAGCGTTATTTGTTGATACCAACAGTTCCATCATCGATATCTTCCCTCTATGAAGAAATGACAGAAGCAAATTGCGCGCCTCTGTTCATTTAAGATTGTTTTAGGCATATAGCAATTAGTGGTGGCCGCTATTACTTGGACCATCTTGGCCACGCCCACTCGTATCACTACCGCCGCCGCCGTAGTTGCCCATTGCATCGTAACGAGAGTCGTCAGGCACGCCACTCCAATCGGAGTCACCAAGTTGTTTACCGACACGCTCTCCTATTTCTCTTCCGGCCTGACTTCCCAAGCCTGTTCCTATAGCGCCCCCGGTCGGACCGCCCAATGCACTACCAGCAGCCCCGCCTAAGCCAGCGCCAACAGCGCTGCCGATTCCACCGCCAATGCTCTCTGCATCGAGCGCACCAGCAACCACGGGCTGTATAGCAATAATCATAGACACCGCGGCGACAGAAGTGACAACGGCAAGAGAAATCGGGCGCGTTGCCAATGGTTTCATTGTTCCCATGTCTGAATAGTCTCCTCAATTGTTCAAGCTATCAAAAATAGCCGATGCTCATAGTTTGGGTGCCTGTCAGCACCCCCGGGTCCCACGGCTATTGTCTCACCCACCACCCGCCGCTAGCCGGTGTAATTATCGAGTGGACCGCCGCGTGCTACAGGCCAGATATCCGCTGATATCTATAATATGTCATATAGTATATAATCGATATTCAATGATAGATGGCCATGGCGAGCTGATCATGTTCTATGATCGCAATGGACAAATTCCAC
>NZ_JBBNAM010000309.1:0-3321 GCF_037994425.1 Phyllobacterium sp. | reverse complement strand
TATCAACTACTACTCGGGTTGGCTTTACTGCTACTTCGGGCGAAAATACGGGATGGTGATCGATCATGACAGCGCGACCACCATCTCGGCAGGCATCGATGGTGGCCAGCCCTGGAGACGCAGCTTTGGCGACAACATTACATATACTGACTGGCGCAGGGACAATTATTACGGCGCAATCCGGCAACTCACCCCGGGTGCAAGGCGGATCGGAATTGAATTCGATCATGTTTCACTCGAGTTCCGCCGTCAGCTGGAAGAAGCGCTTCCGGGGGTCGAGTTCGTCGACGTCAGCCAGCCTTCAATGTGGATGCGGACCGTCAAATCTTTCGAGGAGCAATCGCTGATACGCGAAGGAGCGCGTGTTTGTGACGTCGGCGGCGCAGCCTGCGTGGAAGCGGTAAAGGCAGGCGTTCGCGAACATGAAGTAGCGATCGCGGCCACGAACGCCATGGTCAGGGAAATTGCCAAATCATTCCCATTTGTCGAACTCATGGATACATGGACGTGGTTTCAGTCCGGGATAAATACCGATGGTGCGCACAATCCCGTCACCAACAGGATCGTTCAGTCGGGCGATATCCTGTCGCTCAATACTTTCCCGATGATCTTCGGCTACTATACTGCACTTGAACGGACATTGTTCTGTGACCACGTGGATGACGCCAGTCTCGATATTTGGCTAAAGAATGTTGCCGTCCATCGCCGCGGGCTCGAACTGATCAAGCCAGGTGCAAAGTGCAAGGACATCGCCATCGAACTGAACGAGATGTACCGGGAATGGGATCTGTTGAAATATCGATCCTTCGGCTACGGCCACTCCTTCGGTGTGCTTAGCCATTACTATGGCCGGGAGGCTGGCGTTGAGCTGCGCGAGGATATCGAAACAGAACTGCAGCCCGGAATGGTCGTATCGATGGAACCGATGGTGATGCTTCCCAACGGGGTGCCGGGCGCCGGCGGCTATCGCGAGCATGACATTCTTATCGTTCAGGAATCGGGTGCAGAGAATATCACCGGTTTCCCGTTCGGTCCTGAACACAACATCATCAGGAATTGACGGTGGCGTTCTATATTCCCGTTGACTGGAAGGGCCGCTTCCTGACCCCTGGCGTACCTGTGCACACAACGCCAGAACCGGAACTGGATCCACAAGGCAAGCTGCCCATTGAAGACTGCGGGTTGGCTAGCGAAGAATCCGAGCGGCAAACTTATGACAGTGGAGCAACCAACAAGATCCGCTGACGTTTAAAATGCCTGTTGGCCGCGCCTTCGAAGCCGCGGCCAGCAAATAGAGCTTTATGGCGATGCAGGAAACTCCGTCTTGAGGGCAGCCACAATTGCGTCGGTGCAAACCGCAAGCAGTATCTCGCCCTTTTCACCAGACGCCTCCCTTGGAGACGAAAGCGTCCCACTCTTTGGCGTAAGCTCCCGGTTCACCGGATAGACATCGTATGGGGGGAAAACCGCTGGTGGGTGATCAACAGCGCGATCAAGATGCACGAATTGCGGATAAAGTGCCAGCATAAGCGACGTCTCGAGAACGCCTCCATGCTCCAGATCCCATCCCGGGAAACCCTGCGGATAGAGTTTGGCGATGGTGGCCTTGTCGACAAAATCCCAGTAGGACAGCACGACGATCTTCATGTCGTTGATGCCGCTCCAACCTAGCTCGCGAAGCGCAAGATCAATACCTTCCGTGATAAACCAGGCATTCTCGAAATGGCCATTCATCAGGCAGATACGACGCACGCCATGGCGTGCAAACTCCTTGATGACGTCTTTCAAGGCAGCGACAAGCGTCGCTCCATCCAGGCTCGTGGTGCCAGGCAGATGGTTGCCGCCACCAGATTTCTGATGGGATTTGTAGCCGTATGTAAAAGGCGGAGCGACCAGAGCACCCGTGGCCGTCGCAACGCGTCGGCAAAACTCCACGGGAAGCAGCACATCGACATTGAGTGGCATGTGGCAGCCATGTTGTTCCATGGCGCCGATCGGGAGCAGGATCGGGACACGGCCCTGTAGTACCGTTCGCTCATATTCCGGCCAGGATAGCTCGGCAGCAAACACAGTTTCTTGCGACATAATCATCTCCTACCTGTTGCGGGAGATAATGAATAAGAACGCTATGTGTGATATGTGAAATTTATAATGAACATGTTCACATAAGGATTTGTAATCGTGCGCAGCATCGTGAACTTTCAAACCGACCTCCTCAGGACATTCGTTTCGGTTATCGACCTCGGCGCCTTCACCAAGGCAGGGGAGGCGTTGGGAAGAACGCAGCCGGCTATTTCGCTCCAGATGCGCCGGCTGGAGGACATCGTCGGATCACCCCTCATGAAACAATCCGGACGCTCGTTCCTTCTGACCAGCGATGGCGAAATGCTGCTCAGCTACGCACGAGAAATTCTCCGGCTAAACGATGAAGCCGCATCCTATTTCAACCGGGCGAAAATTGCGGGCGTGCTGCGCATAGGCCTGCCCAACGATTATGCCGTCTCGTTTCTGCAGGGCGTCATTACCGAGTACACGCGCAGGCATCCCGGTATAGCGCTGGAGATCTATTGTGGATGGAGCGAGGAGATCCTCGAGCGCCTGAAGGCCGATGAACTTGATGTGGCGGTGGCGATGGCCAGTGGCGAGCGTGCGCAATATCTTTCGCGTTCCTGGATCGAGCGACCCATCTGGGCCGCTGCCGAGACGGCGCAGTTTGACCTTCCGGCCGGGGTAGCCTTGGCCGCCCATCCTGAAGGATGCGTTTACAGGGCGCGCATGATCGAAGCGCTTGATGCTGCGCATATTCGTTGGCGTGTGGCCTATTCGGGCTCCGGCATTGGCGGTCTGCAGAATGCGGTCGTCAATGGGCTTGGGGCATCGGCGCTGACCCGCTACACAATGCTTCCTGGTATGCGCACGCTCACCGAGGCCGACGGCTTTCCGTCGCTGGCGGAAATCCGCGTCGGCCTTTTCTACAAGCATCCCCGCCTTTCGGAAGCAGGTATCGGGCTTGTCAATCATCTGGTGGCGAAACTGGATGAGGCAGGCATTTCCGGCGACCCTGCGCAACGCGGGGGCGAACTTGTGAAACAATAAGCAATCGAAATGCAACAATAACCAGAATTAATTTTTCATATGGAAGGCGGCTTCTTATCCTCTGGATCAACCACATAAAGGGGAACGAGATGACCACCACCAAACCATTCGACATTTCTTCGACAAGACGCAGCGTCCTTAAGGGGGCAGGCCTCTTTGTTGGGACAGCACTTGCATCGCCTTACCTCATCCGCAAGGCTTTGGCCGATCCCGTCGAGTTGAACA
>NZ_JBBNAM010000308.1:0-6064 GCF_037994425.1 Phyllobacterium sp. | reverse complement strand
GCCGATATGATATCGAAACTGTCGGGTTTCGATATCGTCGCGCGCAAAGCGTTTGAGACGCGTCCTTTAGGCGAGGTGCAGATCATCTCAACGATGCGGCGCATTCTCCAGGAAAATTGCACCAAGGCGCTGCCACCGGCGGTCACCGAGGGGTACAGGACCACCGAAATAGCCCGCGCCGCCGCCGTCGACATATTCGGCGACGCGCAGCCTGAGCACTCCATCGTCCTGGTCGGCACCAGCTACTCCGATCTTGCGGCCTCCAACTTTCAAGGGTTTCTGGCGCAATCGCTGGAGCTGCCTGTTACCAATTTTGCCATTTCGGGAGGCGACCAGTTTGGTTCCATTACCTCCTATATGACCTCAGAAGCATTCCTCAATCATCGGCCGAAAGTCCTTGTCTGGGAAAACCCGATCTATAACAATCTCGGCAAGTTCGGTGACGCGCCGTTGATCGAGCTTGTGGCAGCCGCCCGACAGGCGTGCCAGATCGTTGACAAGACACAGATATCACCCGCTGGTGACAACGCCCTGTCCGTCGCCGTGCGCACTGGGCAGGTTCCCGACCATGCCGTCATCTACGCCTATTCCGGCAATGATCAGAGCCGCCACGCCGCGCTCAAGTTCCGGCTGAATGATGGCCACCTTTTCGAAAGCGGGATCTGGCGCGCCGACCGCGTCGTTTCGAGTGGCCGATATTATTTCCCTGTCCGTTATTTCGGCTCGAGCGCCGCAGACAGCTTTCAGCTCGCCTTTGACCAGATGTCGCTTCAAAGCGCCACGGTTAGCATTTGCAGCCTCAACGAAGGACAAACGAAATGAAAGCGAGCCTGTTGAAAAAGCTTCTGACGGCATCGGCGATGCTGCTGATCGCGTGGACGGTCGCTTCCGCCGATGATGCCGGTCTCTACGCTAAACCCGTCGATCCGAATTCCTCCTTTGTCCGCATCGTCGATCCGCAGGCAACATCGGTGGTCATTGCCGGTCTGGCGCTAAACGATCTTGATCAGGGACTGTCCCCTTACGTGATCGTAAAGCCGGGCGAAATCGAAATGTCCGTGGGGCTTGAGAAAGCAACGCTCAGCACCGAGCCGGGAAAATACTACACCTATGCCCGCATCGCGGACGGGCGGCAGAAGCTCTACGTCGATACGGTCAAGGATGACCCTTCAAAAGCGCAGGTTTACCTTTACAATCTGAGCGACCTCCCCATGGCAGATCTTTTTGTTCCGGCCGCAAAGACGGTTGCTCTGAGGAACGTCGCAGCTGGCGAGTCGGGTGCCGTTCTACTACGGGCGCCGCTGGCCTTGAGTTTCGCCATTCAGAGCGACGGCAGGACGGTCGTCGAAACGGGTACCGTGGATCTGAAGCGACGATCGGGCTTTTCCATCGTGCTCACCGGAAGCTCCGGCAACTACCACGCGGTTGCTGTTGAAAACCATCTGCATCAATGAAGGAACAGCGTCATGTCCCGACACCTGTCTTTCAACAAGCTCCGCTGTCTCGGCGTCATCGTGGCGGCGGGCCTCGCCCTTTCGCCAGCAAGCAGCGCCGCTGCCGACATCGAGCAACTTGTCATTGAGTTCCTGCCGCCGGCAGTCGATTCGAAACCTGTCTGCGTACAACGGGCGGCCGATGCAGACGTTGTCGAAACCTGGACGGCGTGGAACGGGAAAGCCCTGCCGAAGCAAGACTCCTGGATTATCATGCGCGAGGCACAGCGCCTTCGTGATATCGACGCTGCACAATATTTTCCAATCGTCAGGCGTATCCTCGATCTGTTGCCGACGATCGACAAGAAACTGACGCCCCAGTCTCTCGAGGCTGAACGGATCACACTCTATCTGAGAGCGGGCAAGGCGATCGAGCTGCAAGCCTCCGGGCTGATCGAAAAGCTGCTCGCTCGCGGCGAGACCAACGCCCCCAAGGACCTTTTTCTAGCCGCCCAGCTTATGCTCAACGGCGTCGCCGCGGAAAGGGATAAGGCCAAAGCACTCTCCTACCTGGTGCTTGCCGCCTATGGTGGCAATCCCGACGCATTACTCGAACTTGCAAAACGAAATCTCGAAGGTGAGCGGATCGACGGCTGGCAGGTCGATCCGTCACTCGCCGTCACCATGGCCTTCGGCTCGATGGTCGGCAAGCTTGATCCAGGCATTTGCGACCGCGTTGCCAGGATTGCGCGCGAATATGAAAAAGGCGAGATAGTGAAAGGCAATGCTCGTATTGCCGAACGCTGGCGCCGCTTTGCTGCAGACCTTGGGGACGGCAACGCCGCCTGGAGGGTGGCGCGCTATCACCTCGAGAGCGCCGACATCGTCAAGGACAACGCGCTCCTCCTGCATTACCTGCAATTTGCCGCCGACCAGGGTGTCGCGGTCGCTCAGTCCGAGCTTGCACATGTCTACGAAGTCGGTGCAATCGTCGGCAAGGATCTGGCCAAATCCGAATTCTACTACCAGAAGGCAGCAGCGACAGGCCATCGCAATAGCCTCATACGGCTGGTCAACTTCTATGAGGACAAGAGCGATGCCGTTGCACAAGCGAAATACCTGGACAGCCTCAACGCGCTTGCGGCCATGCCCGATCCACCCGGGTGGGTCTTTTCCAAGCTCGGTGATCTGGCTCTCGACGAGAAGGGGATCTGGTCCGGCGAAGCTGACGCAATGCCCTATTACGAGAAGGGGGCAAAGCTTCGCGACATGTCGGCCATGCGCAAGCTCGCCGAAATGCGCTTGCGCCACGGATCGCAGGACGGCCAGTTCGACGACGGCATCAACCTGTTGCTCGCAGTCGTCGACAGTTTTGGCCAGACGGAGGCGATGCTGGATCTGAGGGACGCCTATCTCTGCCGCGCCCCCGACGGTCCCCAACTCGACAAGGCAGCGTACTGGACGAACGCCACGAAAGATCTCGTCTCAAGCGGATGGTCAGCGCAATCGGTAGAGGACCTTGCCAGGGACCCCGATCCAACCACCCTTGCGGCTCTGCAATCGGAGGCGCTTTATGGCCAGCCGAATTCCGTAGCGGCTTACCTGTGGTATCTAAAGGCGTCGCGGGCAAAGAGTGATGTGATCGCGGAGTGGCAAAGCCGCGTCGCGCAAAGGCCCGAGGCGCAGGCAGCTTTTGCAAATCTCTGGCTCAAGGCGGCAACGGACGATGAGGGGCGTCGCCAGGCGCTGGCACTCCTGCTCGATGCAGCGGAAAAAGGAGTGTCATCGGCAAGGCTGGATGCGGCGGAGGCCGTATTCAGCTCGTTCGCGCATGACCCGGTACTGGTGCAAAAGGCTAAAACATATCTGCTCGCAGAGGCGCAAGCCGGGTCCGGTCGCGCCATGGATCTGCTCTCGACAAATACGAAAGGCGCAATGTCTGCCGCCGATATCCATGCAAAATACGCAGCGACAATCGCGGCCCGCGGTGATGCCGAGGCACTTATCTTCGCGGCCCGCTACACGGGTGGCGCTGACGATCGCAACTCCCTTCTCAAACGAGCCGGATTGACGATGAACTGTTCGTTCGAAGCGGCCCTTAACTTGGCCAATGCCTATGCCTCTTTTGGCGAATTCGAGGACGCCAAGAACTGGATGACGACTGCTGAGGCGTTCGCCACGGGCAAGCCGTGGCGCTTCAGAATGCTTGCCGAAGCCTATAATGGCTACGCCAATGGCGGCCAGCAAGCGCAAGCCACACGGTTGTTCGAGCTTGCTGCCATGAACGGTGACGCAAAAGCCGAGCAATATCTTCTTAAGCTCTACACTGATCCAAAGAGCCCGTCGTACGCGCCGCAAAAGGCAACCGACACCATGGTTTCAGTCATAAAAGGTGCGTCACCTGAGCATATTGTTGCTACACTGGCGCGGCTTGAGCGAACGCATAAGGCTATCCATGACCAGGTTTTGGGGCGCGTTGACCTCGCCTTGCTCTATGCGAACGCCGCCAAAGCCGGCGATCCTGTCGGCATGCGCGAGTTGGGAAAGCTTAAGCTTTCCCTCGGTGGGTCGGCCGAGGCCAGGCTTGCCCAGAACATGTTCCAGGAAGCCGCCGAGGCCGGAGACGCCGAAGCGATGGTGCTTCTAGCCAAGAACTATGCGTTCGGTATCGGCACCGAACCGTCGTTTGCTTCTGCCAAGACCTGGCTCGAGCGGGCAGCGGAACGCGACAACAGGGAGGCCAAGGAGATGCTCGCAGTGATGGCACTCAAGGGAGGGTGAAATGCTGGCAAGTGGTGGACCTTTTGCGTTCGTGAGGGAAGGAGGGACGCCCCCCTGTCGAGGGCGCTTGTCCCTATTCCTCATGTCCCTGACGGTATTCATCGCGTTTTCTGCCGACTTTGCCTATGCGGAAGCCCCGCCCAAATGCCCCGCGACAACGCCGCCTGTCGTCAACCTCGATCTTGGAAGCCGCTACGAGGATGACGACGCCTCGCGATCGGATATCGACGAAGACGCGAACAGCGCCGTCAACAAGGCTTTGAAGCCGCTCGATTCCTATGTTCGCGGCCTTGCCAGCCTGATCGATGAGAAACCGAAGCAGGGACAACCCGACATTCGTTACGTGTGCCTCTATCGCAGTCTGAGAAACTGGGCAGATGCCAATGCACTGTCGGATCTCGGCACACTCAACGCCAAGCTTGCGATATCGCCGCGTCTCGCCGGAATATCCATAACCTACTACCAGGCAACGCAAATCGTCCGGCCAGCAGCGGAAGACGAGGCAGCCATCAACCACTGGCTCGAACAGCGAGCAATCGAAATAAAAAACTTCTTCAGCGATGACGCGCCGCAAATGGCCTCGCGCAACAATCTGCGCGCCTGGGCCGGTCTCGCCGTCAGCCAGATCGGCGTTTTGACCGGAAAGGAGGACCTCATCCTCTGGGGGGCAGACAGCAATCAACTCGTAATATGTTCGGCCGAAAACAATGGCAGCCTGCCGTTGGAAATGAAGCGTGGCGACAAGGCGCTACATTACCAGCTTCATGCAGTTGCCCCGCTTGTCGTCAATGCCGCCCTGTTGAACGGCCGGTTCAGCAACAGCTTCGGCGTGTGCGACGGAAAGCTCGATCGGATCGTTGATTTTACCGTCACAGCCATCAACGACCCGACGGTGGTCGGCCGGCAGGTTGGCAAGAAGCAGACGTTCACCAAGGGCAAGGAGAAACTCGAAGCCTTTCAGATCGCCTGGCTTGAGCCCTATCTGAAGTTCAGAGAGAATCCGGAGGGAGCCCAACTGGTTAAAAAATATCGGCCCCTCACCAATTCGATGCTCGGCGGCAATCTGACGGCGATATACGACGGAAAAAATGGCGAAAGGCCGCTGCAATGAAAGTTGCCTAAATAAGGAAAATGGACCCATAAATAACGAGGGATTTGGGTTTCGGTCTCACGGCACTGTCATTGTCCGGTCAGCGCTGGCTCTTGAAGACCCACGTGTCTTGAGCAAAGACTGAATTCTTCCGCCCGCGGCATCTTCGAGGGTCATCCACGCCCGTTTGAGATTGTCCGCAGGGCTGCGAAAGGACTGGTCTGCATCTGTGCTGTCCATCAGTTGAAGCACTTCATCAAAATCGCGCGTTCCTTTTTGTATGACGGCGTATAGACGCTCAGCTTGCTCGATTGTCAGACCAGGTCGATCAAGCGCTTGCGGAATTTCATCAATAAGCCGCTTCAAGAGCTCAGCATGGCCTTTAAGCCTTGGAATCCAATCGAGCGTCATGGTGAGTTCCCGAACAGCGGCGCAACGGCAGATTATCACCCTTGGCGACAAAGTCAGCTAGGTTATTCGACAATTGCCCCGATTGCGCCGACTATCTATTTCCGGCGCTGATTTGATACGTCCTGCCACTTCGGTAATGGCCGAGTGGGCAAGGCTCCGCCTCAAACCTAACGCAGAATGCTGTTGGTCATTACCCACTTTACAGAGCGAGGCCATGCGTAATTCGCACCCATCCTAAGATCGGTAAAGCCTTGAGCAACCGTTTTTCCCGTTTCAGCGTCAAGAATGCGAATGAACATCGTATGCTCTGTTCGGTTGATACGCGTTACAACCCCCAGTAACGCCAGGG
>NZ_JBBNAM010000307.1:0-4492 GCF_037994425.1 Phyllobacterium sp. | reverse complement strand
CTCGACCAAGGAGACGAGATATGAACGACACGAACATTCGATCCGGATGGTCCGGTACCCGTTTCGGTAAGCCGAAAGTCGGCGCGAACGCAGAACGCCGGCGCGTCACTCGCGCACGCGATATCATCGCCTTCACTGAAATGACCGGTGACCGCAATCCGCTCCATTATGACGAAGGCCTTGCCTCGCGCTCGATATTTGGACGCCTCATCGTCCAGGGCGGCGTCACGTCAGGGCTTCTGAATGCGCTCGTTGCCGAGGATCTGCCCGGACCGGGCACGGTCTTCCTCGCTGTCGAGTGGAAATTTGTCAAGGCGGTGGGCGTAGGCGAAGAGATCGTGGCCCGGGCCGAGGTTCTGGAAGTTCGCCACGATAAACCGATTTGCACACTGGCGACGACCATCCTCAACGCCGCCGGGGAAACCTGCCTTTCCGGTACGGCGACGACCTATACTGTAGAGCTAGAATGACATTCCGGTCATACGGTCAGTAGAAGACCCTCCGCGCCGCGGCGGGGCTCTTGTTTGCGCCCAATCAACAAACGGCGGAAGTGCGGCGCCATCCAACTCAGGCGATTGGCGCATTTTCTATGCCGCCACACATGGAAGTTCCAAAAAGCCATGACCCGCAAAAAACGAAGCTCAAGGGGACGGCGATTCGCGCCGAGCAACCATCGGCGATTCTGAAATGAATACTGTCGGCCATGTTAGTCCGATGGCTGGTTTTCGTGTCTCGAGCGATATGCATGTGTCACGACCGGGCACGCTTGCGTGATCTGCCGGACCACCTGCTGCGCAACATCGGCATTTGGAAGTTCCGAGATCCTGTCAATCACCGGATTTGGCGCGAAGGAACTGTCATGCAAGCTGCGCGGCTGAAGGAAGATGAATGCTTGATCCACCCCGCTTCACTATACGCGAAATACTGGGCGGCGTTGCACGGCAATCGTCGCCCATAAGAAATCAGAAAGAGCCTCCCCGGGGTTTCCATGCTCGCGCAAACGCTGGATACCATGCCGCCGCCGTATGCTCCAACCATGCCGCGGAATAACCGCTGCCCAACAAAGGAGCCAGCTATGAACATCTCGTTCGGTACATATTCTCGCCCGTCATCCTTCAAGTGGGATGACCTTCGCAAGGGTCCCCCTCTGGAAATAGTGCGCGAACACATTGATCGAGTCGTCAATTTCACCCGGTACAGCGGCATTGCTCGCAAACGCTAGGTGATGAACGGCCAAGGGCAAAGGGGAGGGACGCCGCATGGTGGCCTTCCCTTTCAATGGAGAGAAAGGGCAGCACCCCGTTCACACGCGGCCGCTGATATCATCGCCGCACGCCTCCACGCCAAATCGGGTTCTGCGCGTCGAAAAGAGAAAACTCGAAATTCAGCGATCCCCATATGGCTTGCAAACTGTCAGGCCAAATTCGATTGCGAAGACGTAGCCGGGGAATACGTTGTTGCGGATTGAAATGCTAATCCTTAAAGTGTTCTTACTAGCAAAATATTAGATGGGCGACCAACTTGGATATCGCCATCACGGTTCTGGGAGATTTTTCGGTTAGCCGGGACAAGGCAGCGATCTCGCTGCCGCAATCGCGGAAAACCAGGGCACTGCTCGCCTATCTGGCGGTGCTCGGGAAACCGCAGCGCCGCGAGCGGCTTTGCGAATTGTTTTGGGATATCCCGGACGATCCGCGCGGTTCGCTTCGATGGAGCCTTTCGAAACTGCGTCAAATTCTTAATGCAGACGGCGAGGAGCGACTGCAGGCCGATCGCAACTTCGCGCATTTGAAGCCGGGGACGTTTGTTCTCGATTACGAACTGATTAGGGGTCTTTCGTCCGAATCTGTCGGAGGGCTTGCTACCGAACGGCTCATGGAAATCGCCGCGGCATTCACAGGGCCATTCCTGGTCGATCTCTATCTTCCGCACTGTTCAGCGTTCGAGGCATGGCGGGTCTATTGTTCCAACGAGATCGAAATCTTGCATCTGAAAACGCTTCGAACCCTGATCGACCGTCTCAGCGACGAACCAGAGCGGGCGCTCCCTTACGTGCACACCCTCCAGACGCTCCTTCCTGACGAGGACTTCGCAAAGGAGATAACCGGGATCAACGACCGAGCACGTCAGACGGCGGCAACCAGATCGGTGACGGAAGCCTTGTCGGCATCCCTGACGGGCAGAGCGGTTTGGTCAGTTGCCGAGAACGCAGCGGGGTTGCCTTCCGGGAACTGCCCGGCCGTGCTCGGGATTGGCGCTAGGAAGCAGTTGATACACTATGCCCACTCAAGTGACGGCACACGGATCGCCTATGCCGTGAACGGTACTGGTCCGGCAATCGTGCGGGCGACACACTGGATGTCACATCTTGATTTCGATTGGGAAAGCCCGGTTTGGGGCCACTGGATCGACGCGTTGTCGGACGGTTTCACCCTGCTCAGATATGACGGGCGCCTGAACGGACTGTCCGGCACCACGGCCGAGGATACCTCACTCGACGCGTTCATTGCTGATCTGGAATGTGTCGTCGATGCCGCGGGCTTCAAACAATTCGTCCTGCTTGGTATTTCGCAAGGCTGCGCTGTATCGGTTGAATTCGCGGCCCGACACCCCGAAAGGGTCGCCGGTCTCCTACTTTACGGCGGCTACGTTCGAGGATGGCGTGCACGCGGCGATGCGAATGAAATCGGGCGGCGTGAAGCGATCGCGGCCCTGATTCGCCAAGGCTGGGGCCAGGACGATCCGATATTCCGTCAGCTATTCACCAATCTCTTCATTCCGGGCGCGAACCGCGCGCAGATGGACTGGTTCAATGAATTGCAGCGACGGACGCTCACGCCGGAAAATGCGTGGCGATTGTCCAATGCTTTCGCGGATATCGACGTGTCTGCCCGGCTCGATGAGCTAGATTTGCCCACCCTGGTTCTGCATGCGCGAGGCGATCGGGTTGCGCCATTGTCCGGTGGTCTTGCACTTTCCGGCGCAATCCCGGGTGCACGCTTCGTGGAGTTGGACAGTTTGAATCATATCTTACTGGCCGAGGAGCCGGCGTTTCAGGAATTTGTAAGTGAGGCCACGGGTTTCGCGGACCAGGTGCTGGAATCCAAAGCGATCATTCAGATCGACAAGCGCACTAGGCGCCACGCGACGATCCTGTGCGCGGTGTTCGTGAGTCCGGTTCAGGTGACGGAAGAACTCTCCCCGGAAACGGCACTTGAAATCATCGATTCTCTGCTCTTGAAAGCTGTTGAGTTAGTGCGTGCGAATGGCGGGACAGTGCTCAGCGTTACGGACAGCGAACTAATCGCGTCGTTCGGGGCGCCCGACGCGCAAGAAGGCCATGCCGCGCTCGCTTGCCGAACTGCGCTCAAGCTGCGCGAAACGGCGCTTAACGAGCCCCAACCCATCACCAGGGTCCGCATAGCCATGGACACGGGTGTCGTGATCGTCGGTCAGGCGCGCGTGGTCGGAGGTGGCGCGCTGGAAGTGCGTGGTGGACCGGTGACGGTCGCCAATGCGCTGAGCCAGGCCCTACGCCAAGATCTCGTTGCGGCGACCGAACGGACGCATACCTCGGCCGGCGGCTTTGTCAGCATGAAACCTCTGAGGTCAAAAACAATATCCGATTTTAAGGACCAACGCCTCTACGAGGTGCTCGAAATTAATCGTGGCCGCTCGCGCTGGCAGTTGCGGTCCCAGAGGCGCCTCTCACCCTTCATAGGGCGAGAGATGCCTTTGCAAATCCTCAACAAAGCCTGGCGTGATGTGCAAGGCAGCGAGGGCCAGACGGTGATCGTTGTCGGCGCTCCTGGGCTGGGCAAGTCACGCGTCACGCATGAATTCGTCGGTGCAATTCCGCAAGACGAAGCCGAGCATCTCGAGGCAGGCGCGTTGGAAACCGATCTCCAGAATGGTTATGGCGTAATCCGAAAAGTCTTGCAGGGTCTGTTCGGAGTGGACGAGTCCGAGGCGCCGTCGGCGGCGGTTGAAAAAGTGCTAATTGGGCAGAGCGATCGCCGCTTCGACAGACGCCTGCTCGACCCCATAATGGCCGTCATGGAATTGCCGGCGCAGGATCCGATCTGGGCGGCAATTCCCGCAAAGGAGCGATCGCGGCGAATGCAGGAAGCCGTGGTGGCACTGCTGCTGTTTCTTGCAAATACGAAACCCCTCGTCCTTCTTGTCGAGGACCTG
The DNA here is from genome assembly GCF_037994425.1 of Phyllobacterium sp. Taxonomy (NCBI): domain Bacteria; kingdom Pseudomonadati; phylum Pseudomonadota; class Alphaproteobacteria; order Hyphomicrobiales; family Phyllobacteriaceae; genus Phyllobacterium; species Phyllobacterium sp. The sequence goes on along the minus strand of NZ_JBBNAM010000307.1, from coordinate 298 downwards.
CACTGGATCGATCTCGAGAGCGAGGCGATTCTGGTGCGGCTGGCGGAAGCCGCCACCGCCGGTCGAATTCTCTTCATCTTGACCTGCCGGCCGGAATATGACCGCTGTGCTTTTGCCACCGCCAGTCCGGTGGAAATTCGACTCTCGGCGCTCAACGCGGCCGAGACTGGTGAGCTACTCGATTATCTCCTTGGTAAGGATCCACAACTCGATCGTCTGCGCGCCGATCTGGCTGAAGTATGCAAGGGCAATGCGCTTTTTCTCGAGGAAACCGTCCGCGCGCTTGCCGAGACCGGCA
>NZ_JBBNAM010000306.1:0-1318 GCF_037994425.1 Phyllobacterium sp. | reverse complement strand
GTTCGACGAGGAGCACAGTGACGTTGAGCGCACGCAGGCCCTTCACCACCTCGAAGATCTGGGCGACGAGGATCGGCGCCAGTCCCATGCTTGGCTCGTCGAGCAGCAGGCAGGAGGGGCGGGCCATCAGGGCACGGGCAATCGCAAGCATCTGCTGCTGGCCGCCGGACAGGCCCCCGGCCGCCAGATTGCGTTTTTCACGCAGCACCGGGAACATGACGAATGCCTCCTCCATGTCCCGTTCGACCTTGTCGTCCGAGAAAAGAAAGGCGCCGAGGCGCAGATTTTCCTCGACGGAGAGATTCGTGAAGATCTGCCGTCCCTCCGGCGATTGCGCGAGACCGCGCGCCGGGCGGCGATAGGCTGGAACGCTGTTCAGGCTCTCGCCGCGAAACAGGATGGAGCCTGATGAGACCGGCTGTATGCCGGAAAGGCAACGCAAAAGCGTCGTCTTGCCAGCGCCGTTCGCCCCCACCACGGTGACGATTTCGCCGGAGCCGACCTCAAGATCAATGCCGTGAAGAACCTCGATGCGGCCATAGCGAGAGCGCAATCCTTCAACCGTCAACATCAGCCGCCTCCACCGCTTGTGCGCCAAGATAGGCTTCGATGACCCGCGGGTTGCGGGCGACCGCTGCCGGTTCTCCTTCTGCGATCTTCTCGCCGTGATCGAGCACCACGATATGGTTCGAAATGCGCATCACCATCTTCATGTCATGCTCCACAAGCAGAATGGAAACGCCCTCTGCCGCGACCTCCGCGATCAGGTGATCGATCTCCTCCGTCTCGACAGCGTTGCAGCCGGCAGCCGGTTCGTCGAGAAGCAGCACACGTGGTTGCAAGGCAAGCGCGCGGGCGATCTCCAGCCGTTTCAGCGCGCCGTAGGACAAGGAGCCCGCAGTTCTCTCGGCTGCCTGGGCAAGGCCAACACGCTTGAGCAGTTCGCGGCCTCCGGCTTCCGAGGCCTGGCTTCTCTGGCGCGAGCCCGGGAGCCCCAGGAGATCGGCGAGAATGGACCCGCGTTCGTGCAGGTGATGACCGACAGTGACATTCTCCAGCACCGTCATTGTCTGGAATATCTGCAGGTTCTGGAACGTGCGGGAGAGACCGCGTTCGGCGAGCAGATGCGGCCCAAGGCCAGTGACATCCTCCCCTGCGAGCAGGATTCGTCCGCGGCCGGGCATGTAGACCCCCGAAATCATGTTGAAGAGGGTCGTCTTGCCGGCGCCGTTCGGTCCGATCACCGAGACGATTTCGCCCGCCTTCAGGGAAAAGCTCACATCATTGACGGCACGCAGGCCGCCAAAGTCGATCCCGA